>DAHVAI010000498.1 GCA_027314685.1 Nitrososphaerota archaeon
TGACGGAGTTGTGAACGGACTGATAGAGTTGAGATTTTGCTGGACTTGTGGCATTACGATTAATCCACTGAAGACGAGGAGACAGCAGACAATGATACTTCTCGATACAGAACTCTTACCGATGGAGGACGTCATACTGTAAAAAGCGAAAAATCGTTTCTCCTTCGGCTACCATCCTTTTTTCTTACATGAAGACATCCTTCCCTAGTCTTGCTTCACGGAAAGATTTGTTGATAGCCTCTTTGCTACTAGCGTCCTTGCTGGTCCTCGCGTTGCCGACAGGGTTACGAACTACCTATGCCGCCTCCACAGTAGATACGACAATGTTGTATATCCACCACGATGCAGGGGCAAACTTGCTCAACAATGGAATAGTTGCCAACACTACCCAGAAATGGGAAGCGAGTGCTGACACGGCAGTGGATTCTTCCGCAACTTCCAGTTCACAAATGACTTGGGCATCCTACTACGAGTATAACACAGCGGGTTCGATTAACATCTACGGCACTATCACTTTCAACATCTATCTGGCAGCGAATCAGTCCCTAACAGGCGTGACGCTGGGCGCTCAGATCAACGAAGTGCCAGTATCACCATCGAATGGTAATGTTACGCAAGGAAACCTGGGTTCGGAAACCTCGCTCTTCGGCGGTGAGCAAACAACAACTATCAATCCAACAACTACAGTCGCAAAATATTCGGTGAATGTGCCGGTCACATCAGTCACTACAATTCCTGCAGATTACACTCTGCACTTGATAGTGTACGTTAACCCTGGAACTACGCATGCATATACATTCACAATCTACTTTGATTCAAGCACTGATCCGACAGGCATCCAGATTCCACTGTCAAGCGCGCCCATCACTGTGAATTCTTTGTCTTTATCGCCTTCGAGTATCGAAGGATCTGGCTCCGTGACTGCGACCTTGTCCGCTTCCGATGCGTGGGGACTCTACGATATTTCAGCTTCGACGCTGACGGCAACAATCTCCGGCATGACAGTGAATCCAATCAATCTAGCTGCCATGACAGCGTCATCATCAAACTCTCAAACCGCTTACGATGGAAGCTGGACGTATTCTGTCAACCCATCCTCAACGAATTACGGCAGCTATGGAGGCTTGTGGAACGTCCAGTCGACAATCACCGACCAGTCCGGGAACACTTACTCTTCTTCCATTCAGCAGCTTAACTACGCAGTTGGAGGGTTATGTATTAGCTGCACTTCAACTTCCTCAACCCAGAGCGACAGTGGAGGAATCATGTCCTGGACTATGCTCGGATTCCCCGCAATCTATGTTCTCGGAGTGGCGGTCGTGATTTTTGTCGTAGCGGTGATCTTTGTCGCAAGGAGGAGCTAGATCAAACCTCAGAAGGTAAGCAGCCGAACAATGGGCCAGACAGTGAAAACGCGTTTCACTATACTTGTTTCAGTCTTGTTTCGAAATATGTCTTGGCAAGATTGGTGAGCTCGTCAAGTTTTCCAACAAGTGTGTCCATTGATTTCTTCAACTCATTGTTAGACTCTGAGGTCTGTTGGACTACCTTTGCCAGTGTTTCTGAAATGACATCATAGCGTCCCGCAAGATTGTCAAAGTTGCCGTTTGTATCCCTGCTAAATTTGGTCAGTCCACCATTCATGATTGTTAGCATTTCCAGACCAGAACCTAACGCCTCTTCTATTTCTTGGGCTGTATCGCCATGCTTCACAGAGAAAGTTTTCAAACTTGGCTGGATTGCAGTCTCTGTCTTTTCCAAATTGCTGACCACAACGGGTTCCGGTAGCATCCGAATTGATCCTAGAAAGCTCTCGATCTTTGAATCTTCGCCCTGGACCAGGATGTGGACGTTTCCATCGCTTAGATTTTCGACTTCTCCTACCAGCCCGAACTGACGTGCAAGATCCTGAACTTTTCGTCGAAAGCCTACTGCCTGAACTTTACCAATCGCTGTAACTTCGTAGGCCTTTCGCAAATTGAATTCATCTTCGGAGAAGTGGCTTATATAAAGAAGCTATGGTGTGCCCCCGCAAATATGTTTGATGGAACCCGAAATATGGTTTCAGCCTCCGGGAAAGCTATGCCTTTCGCCATGCGATCCCGTTCTTTGGACTGCATCTTCAACTCTCAAAAATGCATTTTGTTATTGATGCTTTTTTGGTTAGTAGGGCGTCTGGAAACGACTCAAATCTCAATCGAAGAAGATGACTGGAATAGGAGGGTTACCGAAGCTTGCACAAAGATCGACGAACAGAAGACGCTGCCGCGCTTTCGGCAAAAGCAGCAACGCTCAAACATTGAAGTTCTTCGTGAACTGCTCGAATTATGCAGCCGCGAGCCGCACAACGTTAGTAGTTTGATCGGTCACCTGAACACGAACTACAAGGCCTCGAAATCTTTGGTTGCCTGCTGCATGGCCGCTAATCTGCTTGAAACCGACGAGCCCCGATCGTACATAACATCAGAAAACGGCATTCGTCTACTGGCAGAGCTTAACGATCTGCGCAGAATGATTCCCTGGACTTTCTCCGGTAGTACACCGAGATTTAATCCGCGGGTTGAAGCGCCTGGACTCAAGGTTCAGCTCGCTGATTAGACTAGTCGAGAAATTCATATTCTTCAAGAAGCGACGATTAGGTTTTCCAGATTGCCAATGCAAGACCAACGAAAAACAGAATTGAGGAAAGTACTCCGGAACCGGTAGTGATCATCGAATCCTTCCACAGGGAAGTGACTTCTGGCGAGATCAGACCCAGCAGAAGCTGGAATGATTCTGGCTGAATGTAGCCCAGGCTCAGAAGTACCACCACGGCGACTAGTAAAATGACCCCGAATTTCAAAAAGTGCTTCAACAGGTAACCAATAACAAACCCGATTATCAGAGAAATTACAAGTGAACCAATCCAAGGTGGAATGTCAGTCAAGAAGGATGTAAGAAAAAGAGATAGTGTTGAAAATAAACATGGAAAGGAAACGGCCAACCCAGGAGTCCGAAATTATTGCTCAATACAAAGAACCCGA
>DAHVAI010000499.1 GCA_027314685.1 Nitrososphaerota archaeon
TCACCCTCAATATCCACCTTGTAGACAAGTCCCAGATCCACTATGTTGATAGGTATCTCAGGGTCGTAGCATTCTCGAAGTACTTCGAGTACCTCTTCTTTGTTTGTCATTCGCCATTCACCTTCAACTTAACTATTTTAATGCAATTTAATAAGCCTTGCTGTAGTTGGTGCAGCTAAGAAAGCGGCCCTCTCACTCAGTCCTGCCCCCCGTAAAGGATGCACATTTCTGGGTTCTGTTAAGTTGACGGTTGGCTGGACAGGTTGTTAAGGGTCGGTTGGCATTTGCCTATCTGGTGGTCGACTCTCTGGCACGTCAGTTTGTGCTTTCGGTTGATCGGTTGATAAGTTTAAGACGAGATGGATGAATTGCGTCTTCATGACTGGATGGAAAGTCCGTGCGGTTCTGGTATTCTCTCTATTGCAGGTACTACCATGGACTTCCTTCAAGAGGAATGTGATTTGATTGGCTATTGATTATACTCTTCTGACAGTTATTGTCCCATTTGTAGTCGGTCTTCCTACTTCACTTTGGGCCACAAATGAAATCTTCGCCAGATTTATAGATGAAAGACGTGATTCCATCACGAAAGGCAAAGAGAATATATCGGTTTTTGTGAATAATCAAGTAGCGACATTGCAAGTAGCACTGAGAGAAGCACACAACCTGATTGAAGGGTGGAAGACACATCAGGACGACTGGTACTCCAATAAGGACTTACAGGATAACTTGGATAAGATTATAGGTGGCATCGAAACCCTTGATGATATTGAGGATATTGGCGACGCATGCATATCATTGCTTAAACGGATGAGAAAGGAATTTTTACTGGGTGTATTGGCAATCTGGACTGTGATCACTATCGATATTCTTGTCGAGATAGCAACGCCTGTCGATACCCTGCCGTTGTTCTTCATTGAGCTTTTGGTTGCAGTCGTCCTCTTGCCTCCTAGAAAAGAAATGATTGACAAGTACAGGCAAAAAGTCAAGATGCTTGAGAAAAATAAGCTTATTAAAGAAGTCTAAAAATGTTTCTAGCTGTCGTGAATGGATAGAACCATCCCAACAGCGACACCAACTGCGCCACCAGCCAGCATTCCCAGCGGGCCGCCTAAATAACCTATACCCACACCAATTGAAGCACTTGTACCAAGTTTTACTGAATCGATGAATTTACGATGTTCTCTGTATTCTTCTTTTACCTTACGGGAAGCGGGTGGATGACTTATCGTCTTATCGTTCCACAACTATAACACCACTAACTGTGTAATTGTCTCTGTTGATATTAACGTTTAGCAAACTTATATTAAACAATTTGTTTCAAAAATCGGTCGTGACTGGTCCGGCCCCATTGAAAACAGAATCCCCCTAGGAGATAAATTATCATAAGAATGAGTTAAAGGTGATAGGACGAACTGCGAATGGAATCAACCAGGAAGCAGAAGAAGGAGGTTGCAGCTGTGTACAGGCAATGGACTCCTGAACAGAAGTTCTCAATCATCATGGAATACTACAACGACAAACTGCCAGTATCCGACCAGTGCAGGAAGCACAGGCTCTCTCCACAACTGTTCTCAAAGTGGAGAGACGAGTTCATAGAGAACGGCAAGAACGTCTTCGTGAAGCAGGAGAACCCCGACTCACTCCTGCTCAAGGAGATAGATGACTACAAGCGACTTGTGGCAGAGCTCACACTTGCAAACGAGGAATTGAAAAAAATACGACTGCTGAAGAGAGGCGGGAGGCGGTGAGGAACCTAGTGAAGTCCATGTCAGTTCGTTCTCGACCGATTCGACAATCAGTCCAAAGAAAGCGAGTCCAGGAACTTCTGTGACAATGCCAGAGGAGGAAGAAGTCGGGCTAGCATGGTGGAGTTGTTCTATTGGAATTAGTCAGACCAGTGCGCTCAGCAAGCCGAATTGCATGCCCCTTGCACCGTTCCTGAAGTAATGGAATCGACGCATTAGATATCAGGAGTTCTCTCCCTCTTTTCGGGGACTTGACACTATAATCAAGTGAAACTTCACTCATGTTGGCAGTGCTATATAGCTGCCTTATGTGAGGTTCGTCAGCGTAGCTCACCAACCATGGAGTGTCCATTGAAAGCAACGCAGTAGCCAGTTCTGAGTGTTGATGTTCCGAGAAGAAATATCTGTACAGCTTGTCTCCAGCATCGAAGTAGGGCGGATCCACATAGTAGAAAGCACCAGCGTCAACGTCCTGTCTGCACTTCTTTGTTAGTTCTTGGAGCCCATCTGAAAGACGCACTTCAGTCTGCGAGGCAAAGCGACTCATTCTATAAACCTGGTCTATGATGCGAGCGCGGTTGAATCTGCAATCTATGCTGTAACTCGAACTTTGAGTAGCACCCCCTATCGGCCCGGCACCAATAATGCCAGAGAAATTTGTCCTATTGAAGAAGACGCAGGCAGTAGCGAGGTCCAGCACGGAGTAATTCTGAGAGTTCTTCGCTTCGCGGAACTTCTGGAATTCATGCCATGTCCGAAGTGAGATGTCGATTTTGTCGATTTTACCGCAGAGGTCATCTGGTGAATCAAGGGCGGCAGCTAAGAACGAATACACCAAAGGGTCGATTTCAATAAGAATCGCCTTCTTCACCACTCTTCGTGCCAGAAGCTCAAATGAAACAATCCCGCTGCCCGCAAATGGCTCGCAGATTGTGCCAGAGTATAAGGCGTTCAGATTGACGAATGCTTCTAGGTGATCGGTGAGTGATGACTTGCTTCCAGGGTACCTAAGCGGACTTTGAATCAGATTGGACAAAGCGCATCCCTCGTTGATTTATTACACATCTCGGCCAAAAACCTGTCGATGATATTACCGGAGGCAGGTCATACGTTCTCGTCAGCGAGTATCCTTTTGACTACAGTCCTAAAGATATCGGCATAGTACTTCAACGCCTCGGGGTTCGCATGTAGCCAGTTGCCATGAACTACTAAGTTCATGTAATCCTTCGGGGCAGCCGTCATCGTCTGGAATACAGTTAGGATGCTCTTGTCCTCGAACACTTTATTGGCAGCTCCTCGGCAGTACTTGAGTATGTTATTCAGCTTCACTTGAGGACCATATTTCTTGACGAACGCATCGTAGACTCCCTTCTTCCTCATCTGGTAGACGAATGTCTTCTCGAGCAAAGTCCTGAACAGCATGGTGGCGGCTATTGGAAACTTCCTGAAATTGATGTTACGTATTTCGCCTGTGATGCTTGAGAGATGATCGTCTGGAACGTAACATTTTAGGGTCTCAAAGAACACATCTTTCTTCGTCTCCCTCTTTTCAGGCTGAGGTCGACATTCCTCTTCTACCTCTTGGAACTTTGATATGACGGCCCTAGTTTTCTCCTTCACTTCAGTTATAGGCGTCCTTGTGTCAAACGCAGGATCCCTCCTCAACTCTTTGTTGACAAGGAAGCCGCGAGCGAGGAAGGCTAGACCCGCATCAAACGCCTTCTTATGGAGTTCAGTCTTGGGCTCAAGCGTTTTACTGTCAAAGCTAAGTGAGAGGGTTTCAGCACCGTCTCTTGATTTCATGAATCTTGTGAACTTCGTGATTCCTACTCTGTTGTCCTTCATCATGTCGATTTCATCGGACTTAAGTCCCTTGCACTGGAGGGCTCTCAAGTAGAGTTTGTAATCCTTGATGTCCCTCTCGATTTTGTACATGTCCTGTCCGAATTCCTTCGATATCGTAGCTATATCTGCACCCCCGTTGAAACGCCTATATGCCCTCCTCATTTGAGCGAGCCTACTCCACTTCTTGATGCCGTAGTCGGAATGACGGGATGTTATGATCGGCTCTGCGCTCAGTCTCGTTGGCGATACGTATGCCTTAATTGAACTCAAGCGCCCAGGTAGCTCAGAGGACCCATTTACGCTCGGAAAGTTTCCCCGGTGCTCCTGAGG
The DNA here is from genome assembly GCA_027314685.1 of Nitrososphaerota archaeon. Next base: position 3,924 of record DAHVAI010000499.1, read on the forward strand.
CACCAGGGATGGTTTCATAAGAAGCTGTACCGCGCATACTCTCCTATTGCCTTCAAGGACAATCATCTGTTTGTCCTTCCTACAAAGAATTATCTTCTCACCTTCGAGCAGACCGTTCATGGCCACTATACTTTTTGCGAGACCAGTCACATCTTCCTCTTCTAACAAAGTCTTCCTTATCTCTTCTTGACTCGTGTCCGGCGGAAGATCCAGACGAGAGTTCTGGAGATCTAGCGTTAGCGAGAACGGGTCGACCTCTATCTCTTCCCAACTTTTCTCCGGTTCTATCTGTTTCTCCAATTCGATTTCCTCCTCATGGTTTCAATGATTTTATCTCATTGCTGAGTGCTTCTAGCTTTTTCTCGATAGATTGCAACCTTTCCATCACACGCTGGTCCGGGATCCTTTCCCTGACTATGAAGGACCCTACGGCTATGGCTGTCCCGAGTCCGAAGAAGGTCAATCCATCCGTGAGAGACTGAGTCTGCGTGAGCGGGAGCAATGCAACTCCTGCTAGCATAAGAGACAGCCCAGCAGCAAACAGTAACGATGAAGCAGTGCTGACGATGATTGGACGCTTCACCCCTTCAGCACCTCCTCAATCTTCTTGAGCAGCTCGGCGACCTTCTTGCCCTTGGGGGTGAGGGAAATCATGTTCTTTGGTGGATAGGAGGAGTTGTCGACGCGAGAAGAGATGAGCCCTAGTTCCCGAGCTTTATCGAGGGACCTGTACCCTTGATTTGTACCAATATCAGCTTCTTCCCATATCTTTGAAAGAATATACTCGCCTTTGTCCGAAAGGAAAACTACCATCCTGATTAGGCCGGACTGTCGCTCAAATACCTGAATTCGTAGCACTTTCCCTGAAATGCCGTCTTTAGTTATGAGATATATTATCTGTTTCTAGCAACAATAGATATATATGGCAATGAGTAATATACCTCGTTTGCAAAGTGGAAACATGATGAAGAGGTATCTACTTTCGCTTTCCCCAGAACTTTCAGAATGGCTCGACAGTCGCGGGGAATACAGACCATAAGGCATGTTTGAAAAATCTGTTTCTGAGGCCAAGAAGAATGAAGAAGAGCTGGTCCGCCTCCTGAAGTCCGAGGTTCCGTTCCTCAGGAGGCTCACTGATGTCGTTTCAGTGCGTCCTATGCGGCGGCAGGATTGCGGGGTCGATATCTCACTTCCTCGCTTTGGACTTTTCGAGTTCCCTCCTCAGTAACTCGTTGACAAATTCGGAAACTGACCGATATCCCATCTCGGCGTGATCCTTGAGGAACTGCTCAATCTTCTAGAAGAATGGTTTGGGAATTCTTGCGGATGAATATCCTGGCATACATGCAACATCCAAGTTAAATGCTAAAAAATCTTGTTTCCAATCATGTCAACCGGCGCTTAGCACTCTTTCCAATCAACCGTCAACTTAACAGAACCCATTTCTGGCATGTTTAAATAGCTGTGTCAATAACCGGAAATGCGAAAAGGCGTGACACAATCGCGATTGATGTTCCCGTTGGATAGCCGAAAACAAAGTCATTTAAGAAGGATCAGGATCGTCCTCAAGATGAAAAAGCTACTCGCTGCACTAGTCGCCCTGGCACTTGTTTCAGTCTATTCTCTCATGGTTGCTGCGCCAGGAGCTTACGGCTCCGCTTCGCCACTTGTCCCCGTCACGTCCGACGCTATCGGCATCCCTGCCGGAGCAGTCAATACCCATGCGCA
>DAHVAI010000500.1 GCA_027314685.1 Nitrososphaerota archaeon
CCCCCGAAGACCATCAAATGTTGTCGGTCCTTTGACAAGAACTGTGTCGTCATGTCAGCAGATCTGACAATCGGCAGTACGTCCCTCCGAGGCGTATCAAGCAAAGTTCCTGCGACAAGTATGGACGTACCATCTGCTAGAAGTGGAAAAGGTCGCCTGAAAATCTCCGGAAGGGCGTTCCTCAGTTTCATTTCCTGTTGATTTCCACCGTTGACTTTGCATCTCTTACTGCTTTCTCGAAGCTTTCGATGCTGGAACGGATGCCGAATTTCATCTTCATTTCTCTGACAATTGCCGTTTCAAGTACTGTCGCACCCGGCCCGAGCATCTTTTTGAGCGAATCGATGAACTGCTGCGGCTTCGTCGGAATCTCTTCGTGTTTCAGGTGGCTATTTTGCTCTATGTGCCACAGGAGTGCCTTCGTCGCACTCTCTCCGAGTGAAGCCATTCCTCTGTCAACGCACTCGAGAATCTTATCTTCAACACTCTTTTGATCCAACTTCTACGCCCTTTTTTCTTATCTGGTCACGCCACAGGTGTCAGTCCAACACAAGGATAACTGCGACTGTAGTCGTATTCCACCTGGTAAATTCTGGAAGGAGGCTTTAGGGAATAGATCACTAGCGTGCCATCTATCTCATCAAGCTTCAGGTATGTGTCAACCAGATCAGCAAGCTTGTCGTTCGTTTTGGTAGAGTGTTTGGCAATCAAGAGACCAACATCTCCTCTTTGCCTTGTCAAGGCCGCTCCGCGCTGATAATACTGACCCAGGACTTCATCTCCGAATATTGCTTCGAGCCTGTCCACGCCCACATGAAAGAGGGATGGTCGTCTTCTCCCTGAAACGTCTCCTGGACGCACTCTGATACTTTCCACCTCTTTGAAGAACATCTCGTATGTCTTCGCCATGGAGCTCGGATCCAACTTGAAAAAGCACGGATCGTCCGACGAGGTTTCGCCAAAGTGACCAATCCTCACACTGCTTTCGACTATCTCTTTAGGCAAATAGCGCAAGCGCGATTCTTTCACGCTCTCGGGAGTGAGTCCAGAGGTTGGTACTAGGGCGTCGCAACCTCCACTCAACAAAAAGTTACACGAAATCGAGTTTATCAGAGGAAGGGGCCAGTCGCTACCGAGATACTTGCCCAGTTCAAGCAGGATCCTTTCCCCACTCTTCATTCCGCCGCCTAGGAGAGCGTCCAGGTCACTGCTGCCGGTGGAATAAAACTCGCCTGTATTCTTGCTCGGCTCGAACTTCTTCGCTTTGTATCCAACAGGGAGCTTTGATTCCATAGGAAGAAATAGGTTGAACCTGGCGCCGTACAAAGAGAAAAGGCATGATTTCTGCGCAATGTCAGAACCCCTGAGCTTGTTCCATTCGATCCTCCTCACTCTCCTTCTGCCGTCGTAGAGTTCATCTCTGAGAGTAACGACTGCGTCAACAGCATAATCAGTGCTTGCCAGCTTTGGATCCTCACTCATGAAAACAAGCCTTGCCTTCCTTGCATCTGCAATTGTAACTAGCGCCTTCTCGGTCTTCATTCTTTCGACGCTGTCAAGATCCTTTGCCACAGTGTCCCACGAATCCAGTATCACCAGCGGCTCCTTCATTTTTGAAATTGATTCCAGAACCAATTCCATCACTATTGCCGCATTGGCAAGCCTTACGTCTTCGAACTTTGCGTTCGCTGCTTTGTGAGGTTTTGCTATCTTGACTCGGCCCTCTTTCAGGAGCGTCCTCAGTTCAGGATACTGGTCGAAGATCCCTTGTTCA
>DAHVAI010000002.1 GCA_027314685.1 Nitrososphaerota archaeon
ATGAACACGACCCTAGTGCGTGCGAGGAAACAACTCGGTATCAAGAGTCATATCTCGAGCCCTCGTATTGAAAATCTAGACAACAACAATGTACTCGAAAGTGCGAATGGAATCCTCAGAGCTAGATACAATTTGACCAAAAGACTTGGTAACCTTGAAAGTGGAAGAGACATTGCAAACGGAATAAGGACTATCTTACGACCTCATTCTCCGCTTGGCAAGAAATTGTCCGGGACTTCTAAGCGTCTTTGACAAAACTACTACAGACTAACAAATGAGATACGAACCAGAGAAACTTAACGCAGAAGTCTCTTGTTGTTTCAAGGATTGAATCGACTCATTAGGTCTAGAATTGTGCTGTGTTGAAAATATGAAAAGGTCTCTTTCCCCGTAGTACTGCTGGGAAAAGGTCGGCTGGCTCTTAATCGTGCTGGTCCGAATGAGACCTGTGTGGCAGAGGGGAACGAGAGTTCCGCTGACCTAGGTTCTATGAAGCAAAACTCAATGCGCGGAAGAGCACGTGGCTTTCTCGGATGCAGCAGGAGGTTAGGCCGTTCATCGGACATAAGAGGAGGAGTGAAAATATTACTCCGAGAAGAAAATCGCGGACTGAAAACAGAGCGTTGGATCTTTTCTCAAATTCAACAGAATTCGTTTCGATGAAACGCTGTGCGAAAATCACGAATTGGTGGACCCTGGCGTATCATAGAAGAAATGCACTTGCAGAGGCGAAAAGAAGCAACATAGCAAGCAAAGCGCTTACAGATGCGGAATTTGTTGTTACTTTGAATCTGGAAATGACAATCGCAAACCTGTCTCTGTTTAGCCTCTTCCTATCGCCATGGTGCTGATCTCGGGTCAGAGGAGGATCTCGTCAAAGAGCTCAGAGGAGCACCCAGCAAAACCGTCATTGGACTGACTTCGTTCGGTCAGGTCTGTTACGAGGCGAAATGGGAATTCGAGCTGTCCAATATTCTCCTTGGGATAAGCCTTCTTTGCCTAAAACTAGAGCTGTGGACGTGGTATGTTCGCCCTATCGCTTCTAAATGAGGATCGGCTCTTTTTTTGACCCAATCGATTGGCGAGAACACAATGCAGGCAAAATGGCTGTGCCTTCCCATAACGACATTCGCTGGCGACAATACTTCGCAGCCCTGATCTATTCTCCATCCGGAAAAAAGCATGGCCACACCCACCTATGTGAGAGCCGGTATTTGCAAGAAACCGGATCCGAAAAGGAAGGAGATGGTGAAGATCACAATGGGTGGAATGCTCGCCAATACTGTTCCCAGCCACCTGTTAAGATTTCGAAGGTATGTAATAGACGCATGGTGAACGAGCAGGTAAAATGCAAAGAATCCAAGCGTAGTGGCAAGTGCAAGGGAAATTGAAGTATGGTCTGAGGAGTATGTGCTACCCAATAAGCCCACCGACCTTCCAGGGAAAAAATAGTATGGCGCGCTCAAGAGGAACAGATACCTAAGAGAAGGAAACGTAAGACACGCCCGACCGGGCCCATATACGACACACTCATCAGATTCGCCCAGATTTTCCATTTCGTTGCAGCAAGCGACCATTCGGGACGTTGAAGGGAGTTATGACGCATGAACAGTACCACTTTTTGCTTGTGAAGAGGTTGGGAATTGCTGTAATCTCGCACCCTGGATAACCAGTTACTGCTGATATAAGGAAGGAGACTCCAAAAAAGCCTAGCACTGCGACACCTCCGATCCCCAATGAGATGGAAGAAGAGCCTATGACAAAAACCAGATAGTCGTGGCCCGAAAGGAAGTAGCTTCCAATCACAGCGAGCGTCAATGCCAACAGAACCGATCCGATGGAAAGCCTAACTAGAGTTCCCGTTCTGCTTATTTGGTGATCGCGCGCTATCTCATTTCTAGCCGGTAGGCAGCACAAGTTCTCGAGCGAAGAGCCCGATTTCTCGCTCTCTCGATAGATGTCCAGCGCTCTCTTCCCTACCCACGTTAAACGATAAGATCCATTAAACTCGACAGATATCAGCAGAGACATCTTCTGGAGGTGGTGCTGAAGCTGGCCGCTGCTTTCCATCCCGAGCTCCTTCTTCAAAGAGGAAAATGTCAGTTCATTACCTTCCAAAAGTGTAAGTATTTTGACCCTGGTCGGATGCGAAAGCGCCTGAAAGATCAGATATCTATCTTCGTTCGGAAGGTCTTTTGTTTCGGTCATCAAGCTATCATTTCACAAATGAGTCGTAACCAGCGCGCAGTATATAATACTCGGATCCTAGACACTATAAAGCGTGTCTGTTTTCAGTATCATGTGAGCCTAATTACCTGAATTTTCACCTTGTTTTACTCACTAGGATTCTTATGCTCTCTTGATCCTTCGTCTCCGCTTAGTCGCTTGCGTCTGCAAAACTATGATCATTTACATTCGTCTTGCTAGAGCTCTACAAAAACCGCTCCTGACTCTACCTTTGTCTTGTATGTTCGGACAGACGGAAAATTATCGCCGTCGATTCCGTAGCTTCCAGCAAGGCAGGAACCGCTACGTGTATCAAAGACAGCCCCGTGCAGCGGACATTTGATCGTTTTGCCGCTCGGGTTAAACTTGCCCTTGGAAAGATCAGCCCCCAGATGGGGACACATCGGCTCGATTGCGCAAATTTCCTCATTGGATTTTGTAAGGAGAATTTCATTCCCGAGAACGGTAAACTTGTTAAAAGAGTTCTCATTTAGGTCGTCCAATTCGCACACTTTTATGAAAGAATGCGTCTCGCGGTTAGAGGACAAGTCTTGGGAGTTTATCGCTTTTCCAGCTTCCTGCAGGTGTTTTGCTTTTCGCTTGGCTCTTCTAACTTCGGTATTGTGCGTGAAAAGCTCTCTTAGGAACTTTTTTTTCTCATTGATGTCGACTGTCCATGGATTCTTACCTGCGATTTTCTCCACGAAGAGATCGTAAATGCCAAAATCCATGTACTTCTGCATCCTCGAATCGAGAACTGGTTCTGTGCAGAACTTTACTTTGCGAACCCATTTGACGCTGCGGTTACCAAACTCGCCTGGCGCAACCACTCTTAGAGGATAACCCGCCGCTCTTGAAAGAGGCGTGCCATCCTGACCAAAAGCGAACAAGAGGTCTTGGTCTATGGGGAATATCTGGCTCGCTCCATCTCCCTCTATCAGGACAAACCGCGCGCTATCTCTGACCTTGGTCTCAGCTTTAATCACCGAAAACTCTACGCCATTCCAGACCTGCCCGAGATAACTCCAGCCGTCTATACAATGATGATCAAGACATTTTGTCACGCCGGTAAGCTTCCGAAATTCATCATATTTTAGCGAGAGCGGTTGATTTACTTCGCCATAGGTTTCAAACCTCCAGTCACTATTGTCTGACGAACTCGGAATGCCCGAGTCGTAATTATTAATCGGCCATCTGTCCAGCTGGACAACTCTCCAACCTGGAGGGATCCTGTTTGCATGATCGTTGTGTCCTTTACTTTGGCTCAAGATATTTTCTCCTATATAGATCTGAGACAGTCTCTAGAACTGGTCTGCGTTCCAAAGAACTACTACGCCATACAACGGTTCCAATAGTAATTTAGAGCGGTTTGTTTCTTATCGTCAGTCTGGCGGGTTGGTAGGAACCAGCGATAGTGCGAAATGCGATATTGAGTCTATTGTAGCCATTGATCAATACGACTGCAAGCGTGAGGTCGACCAATTCCTTTTCGGTGAAATACTTGCTCGCAGTCTGATAAACATCATCAGGGACATGCCCTTGATCAATTCGTGTTATAGCTTCTGTCCACTCTAGGGCAGCGCGTTCCCTTTCAGTAAAGACAGGTGCTTCACGCCAAGCAGCAACAAGATAGAGTCGTTGTTCGGTTTCTCCTTTTGCCCGAGCATCTTTGGTGTGCATATCCAGACAATGAGCGCAGCCGTTGATCTGGGACGCCCTGATTTTCACCAACTCCAGTAGCGCTTCTTCTAGCCCGCACTTTTTGACGTACTCACCCATACTACGCATTGCTTCTACAGTACCTGGAGAAGCCGCTTTGTAATCTAGACGCTTTTCCACGGGATTCATTTTCATTGCACTCCAATAAATAGTTAGATCTGGTAAAATGAAAATCCATATTACACTTTCTGTGCGCTTTCCGCGAGTTTGTTGAGCTCTTCATATGTGATGGCTCCATTTGTTAGGCTTTCATAGGTCCCGCTATCCCTGAGTTCGCTCGCAATTCTTTTCAAAAGCCCAAGCGTCGCGCATATTGGACCCGTTGCATACTGGCTCGAGCCACGCCCAGCAGTCTTGGAGGACGCCCTTCTTCAACATAAGAGTCGCGGCGTGAACGGATTCCTCGTCCGCACGTTCCAAAGTGAAAATTGCCAAGTATCCCCGCAACAAAATGCGTATTTTGAGCTCTCGTGCAAAATCCAGTTCAACTCCAACCCGTCATCCAGTGCTAGTACGGACGTAATCAGCGCAGTGTACTCCGGCGACCTGCATCACACCTCGAGCGCAGCGACGTTCTCGATTGTGGTAAACCCGCCATGTCATGACAATGGCCAGGGCAACTGCAACGGCAATGGAAACCAACCACATGTGATCGCGGGAAATCTGTTCGGCATGCTCGGGGCCTCTGTCTCCTTCCTGACCACAAGCGCATCCAACTTGGGCGCAGCGTTTGCAGTGTCAGTGATTGGCGCGACAGTGGCTGTGCCGCTGGTATCTCAGAGAAGCAAGATCGGGACGTACTTCCACAAGACGGGTTAACGAATTCCATTTTTTTGGCTAAATTACTGGCGCCCAGCCATGGAATTTCTGAATCAAAGGAATCTTGTAATGAGTTAGCGTTTTGAAACGAGCGTTCAATCATTCATATTTCGGAAGATAGTGAGCACATGGTCCACGCCTGTAACGATATACAAAGCATTTTTGTTAGAGACAAGGCTCGTTTCGAGGCTCACAGAGATGTGTATGCCAGCAATGAGCAACATTGGTCGCAATATTTTGTAGTATCCAATCTTTAGGCTAGCCTGAAATAACAAGTGAAAACATTTTTACTTTCACTTTATCAAAAAGAAGAGGAAGCGCGACCATCTGCGACCGCGATGTAAACTTCCGACACCGTGTTAGTAGTCACTGCCTCGCACGTCTGCCAAGTGCTGTAAGCTACGAATCCCGAGGCAAAAGAAATGACCAAAATCGCCAAGACAATGCCAATGAATAGTGGTGCACGAATTTGCATTTCGGTGTGGAGCCTGGTACACCAAGATTGGTAAAAATAAAACTCTTTGGAAACGAACTGCTGTTCTGATTGCTTGAACGCATGCTTTTGCTGCTCTAACTAAAGAAACAATCCCAACTGGGAGGGGAATCGCAGCATTCGCTTCCTTCACGATAGTATCGATAGCTAGGACCACGTGCCTTCGAAGCTAAAGCCCGCTCCCGTGTCGGTACGGAAGGAGTACCAGCTATCGATGAGTTTTACCGTGAATTACCCCTTTGCAATAGATCCTTTTGTCTGATGCGTCAGCTCTGCGGTGGGGATTGTACAACTGGCGACGACTTGCGAATTGGCGGGGAATCACCGCCGTGGCAGACTGCCTATGGGTTTCAAAGTCTTCGGTAATTTCGAGATAAAATTCTCCCTGGTGAATTTCGGTGATTGTTCCTTACTTTTTGGTCGACTCGTTCTTCGGGAGTGTTCCAAACTGTCTTCTGAACCAATCTAGAAATCGCCCATAAACGCCACCGAACAAGATTTCCAAGACTGTGGATGAACCCAGACCGAAGAGCGCAGCTTCTATCGACTTGCTCGTATAAAGAAAGACAGGCGTGTAGAGAATAGTCCAGAAGATGGCCATGCTTGCCGCATCGACAGCGAATCTTCTTACTGAAAATCGGGGTTTGCTCAAGATAAGACTTACTATAGAAGGATTCGGTCATAAAATATTGTTGTCTTCACCGAAAACGTAATCCTCTTGCTCTGATTGACTTTGGCATTCTGAAAAGTCTTCCATCGTGATTTCGCAAGCCTCTGCGGGAACCTTTCCGTTTAGTGCTGTGTGCGGTCTTGTGAAATTGTGGAATATTTGATGACCCGTCATAATCGAAGGAGATTTCGGTAAGCTTGGGTGCTCACTGGATCAAGTATTTTGAGTACAGCCAAGCCATCCTGTCCCATGTGTTTCAGGCACTCGAGCATTGCGTGGACAACCGGAACCGAGTCAAAGCCGCGTTTTTTTCGATTCCGCACATTTTTTTGCAGCTCGTGCTTTTTTCTTATTCAAAATTTGCACCGAGTGACCTTTACTAAAAATAGGGGTGCAAGTCAAACAAATCTATGGTAAAGATGCAATAGGGAACCTAATTTCCTCTCTTTCTCGGAAGTATCTCTATACATGGATCCTAGTGTATACGGGTCCGCACTCGTTTGGGTCCGATTTGAAAGATTTGCAGCGTTCTTCCATTATTTTGCAACAAAAAATGATCTTGGTTACGCTTTGGTCGATGAGTTACTGAAGGACATAATTCTTGATCGTTGGACAAGACCACTTGCGGCCCATAAGAATCCTGTCAAAGGCATTATTACTAGGTTCAGAAAACTGCTGGAGGCAACCTCTGAAGAAGGGTTAGCATTGGGATGCCCGCTTTACAACTTAACACAAGAAATGTCCTCCATTGACCCAACTTTCCCGGACAAACTCGGTCCGGTCTAAAGGGCTTGGATTTTCGAAAAAGTACGCTACCTTGAAAGAACGCAGGCAAAAGGTTACCTCAGGCCATATGTCAATGTAAGGCAAATTGCTGAATTTATTGTGACTATGGAGGAGTTTCTGGTGCCATCGTGAAGAACCTGAGGGATAAGGATGTCTATTGGACACTCTATGAGACATTTCGAAGGTTCATGGAATCGTTGAGTATCTGATCATCAAAATGCACACTTCGTTTTATGGTCAATGGTTAGTCTGCCGATAATTGTAACTCGACATATCCTTTGGCGATAAGCGCAGAGTTATCGAACGGTATTCTGTTCAACTACACACAGATGGTCATGATCAGTTTCGCACCATGCTCGCTCACCGCTCGAAAACAGTGCGGAATCCCAGCTGGAACTAGTACTGCTCCTCCGGAAGTAGCAAACAGATATTTCTCATCCGAACGGTACTCAATTCTTCCTTCCAGAATGTGGAATGCCTCGTCCATGCTATGATGAACATGCAGAAATGGCATCCCAATTATGTACGGAAGTTCAGTTACGAAAAAACCAAATCCCAGACCGGATGATCGATCAGCTTTTACTTCCCATCAGTTCTTGCCGGAAACGAGAATCTTTTTCCTTCACCAGATTAAACAAACTTGCGCCAAACTAGTTGTTGCCATGCGATTTCGCGTGCCTCATCGATTATTATGGATTTGAACACCGATGATTTATTCAAAAGCCCCCACGTTTCCAAAACTTGAATTCGAGTGAATCGGTTGTGTGCATTCGTGACTGGGAAAAGTACCCAAACTGGGAAGAAAAATCGATAGTCGTTAAATCAAGAGTCAGAGAGGCCAGTCCGATGTTAGGCGCGAGCTCCCAGAGGCCGTTAAATTTACGCTCAGAAAATGTTTCTCATGTCAGAAAAGCACCAATCAAATCTTCGAAAAGTCGAGCAAGCTATGAGTTGCTTGCCGCGAACTTTGAATAACGCTTAATACCATATACGTATATGTATACGATATGGTAAGACAAGTCTCTCTGTCTGAGGAAGCCTACGAGAGATTGAAGAAGGCGAAAAAAGGGCCCGAATCTTTCTCTGACGTGATCCTTCGCATAGTAAAAAACCCAAGCGGAGACCTTGATCGCTTTTTTGGAGCCTGGAAGGGTGAGGATTACGCTCAGATCGAGGCAAAGATACTTGCTGACCGCAAACGTTCGCGAAGCAGGGACGTGAGTTTCAATTAATTGGTATGTCTTGACACAACTTTTCTCATCGATTGGCTAAGAGGAAGCGAGAGAGCCAAGAGAAAATACACTGAACTTCTGGAGGCCAGCACGGATGGTCTGCGGCAACTGTCTACCTCTATCATCAGTGTCTACGAGCTCGAAAAAGGAGCCAGACTGTCGAAAAATCCTACGAAAGATCTAAAGGTTGTTCGCGACCTACTTTCAGAGCTTGTGATTTTAGAATTAGACATGCCATCCGTGAATCTGTCATCAGAACTTTATTCAGAGTTGAGCTCAAAGGGCAAGCTCGTAGGTGAATTTGACATCTTTATTGCAGCAACTTGCATTGCAAATGGTGAAACTTTGGCGACTAACGATCGTGATTTCGATCAAATCGCAAAACTCACGAAGCTGCACTACTAGATGTCTCTACAAAATCATTGCCGGCCAGTCTTGCAATCAAGGCTGGCTTGATGCGAAGCAATCCCAATCTATAAGGACCGAGCGATGTGCGTATTCTGATTTACTCTTTTTCAATTGATGCAATTATGAAATTAGATATATCGTTATTCGATATGCTAGATTTGCAGGAATTTTTTTATGTAACTTGATTAAAGTTTGAAATTATGGTTCTCTGTTCTGCCGCCGGGAAAAACCTCTCTCCGTTTCGATCTTTAGCTCAAACCCGGCCTCTAATAGTATTGCAAGGACAAACAACCACAAGTCTGCTGGGCGAATGTTTCGATCTTGCCCCGCCATACTTCATAGAATTCTGTAAGTTTTAGCAAATGTTGTTTAGGCGATGGGCGGAAATCAAAGAAATCATATTGGACGCAAAGCCCTTATCATTACAGCCACGATCTTTGCGGCTCTTTTCTTATGTTCTGCAATTGCTTCTCTCTTACCTTTTGGCGTTACCAGCTCGAGCATTATACCGCTGAGTCATGCCCAAAGTAGCCCAGCTATTTTCGCAGCTCCAGATATTTCGATACCTGGACAGAAATTATTCATTTCTGGCGATGGATTTTCAAGTTCTGACACATATGTAACCGTCTATTTCGGCTCGAATTGCCCATTTTCTGCCGTAGAAATAGAATGTGGCATCGGTAACCCTCTTCAAATGTATCCACCAGCATCATATTGTCCAGTGGTTGGAGGTACTTTCAACTGTTACTTTATTGCGCCCAGCGTTCCTAACGGCTACTCATTCAGCGGGAACAACCCTCCGCCTAATTGCGTTCTGGGCGCGTTCGTTCAAACATACGTTAGTGGCCAGGGTGGCAGTGAAATATGTCCACTTACTGCCATAGGTAGCTCAGGAGACTATGCGGGGACTGGCGACTTTTCGGTAGCAAATGGAATCAGCGTAATTCCCTCATCAGGTCCTCCCGGAACCGTCGTCAATGTTTATGGCGATGGCTATGCGGGAAATGTGGCTAGCAGACAAAATGGAGCTCCAGTAGAAACTGAACTCGACATCAACTTCAACGGACAACAGATGGTAAAGGCAGTAATGACCCCCTTCGAATCCGAACCCGCTTGCCTTCCGAACCCAAATGGCCAAATCACTGATAATGGTCCCTGCACTTTCACGATACCTGAGGACTCTGCTGGCACTTACACAATATCCGCGGCCGGGTGGGCTGACGGACTTCCAGATGTAACTTACTCGACAACATTCACGATCACTTCTGCGTCTATCGCGGCAACTCCTGCCGAGCAAGTTAATGGCGGTAGTGCCAGTGTAAGTGGATACGGATTTGATCCGCAGGATACGTCCGCAACACTTACGCTCGCTGACAATTATGTAGCTCCTGCTACAGTTGCAACTGGTTGTCAGGTTTCGAATGGCAAGCTTGAAGCCTGCCAATTTACTGTTCCGAGTAGTTTCGTACCCGGCCCCTACAATCTCGTAGCCAAGGGGTACCCTGGTGGCGACAGTTCCTCAGAAATTATATTCTCCATACCTGGGTCTTGGCCGCTGTCAATCTCCCCGCAATCAGCCCTGTCTGGTTCGCAGATCAAAGTCACGGGTTACGCTTTCCACATCGGTGACACAAGCGTCAGTCTCTCAATATCCTCACCAAATACCGTGCAAGACATCACTCCAGCTGGGGGCTGTCCAATAAGCCAGACAGTTGCCCAGGGGTCATTTTCATGCACAGTCACGGTGCCAATGGATCTCGCGGCAGGCACGCACATAGTTAGCGCTAAGGGAAACACGTACAGCGATCTAGATTTAGGTACGATAGTTGTAATGCCTTCAATTTCCCTCAGCCAGCTTAACGCAACCGTTGGCGGAACGGTGCTAATCTCTGGCGGAGGTTTTTCTGCTTCGGACTCTACCGTTCAACCATATTTCAACGGAGCACAAACAGGATCGTCTTGCAGTATAACTGGAGGCAGTTTCTCTGATTGCCTGCTCGATGTTCCAGAGGGCATCCAAGGAGGTAGCTATCAGATCAGTGTCGTTGGTAACACTGGGGATACTGAACCTCCGGTTGACTTGCTAGTAATCCCGTCGATCACTTTATCTCAGAGCGCGGGTCCAAAGGGAACTAACATCACAATTTTTGGAACTGGATTCCAGACCTCACAAACCGAACTTACTGCATGCCTATCATTCCCTGGCGGCACCGACGGTCAATCGCTCGGAAACACTTGCGAAGCCACGCAATCCGAACAGTATTGCCCCTCTCCATCGACTGATGGGACATTTGCTTGCTCAGTGGTAGTACCGGGCCAGTCCGTTCTGGGGGAATACTTTCTGGGAAATTTCACAGTGTACATTACTAACACAATTCAACCGACGTTTACGCAGCCCTTTTCGGACACGATAGTCGCTCTCGCCCCATTCACTATAAGGCCGTTGGTAACGCTTTACTGTAATGAGACTCCGTGCATTAGTGGGAATGGAAATCCCATTTCATTTCTATCACCTGTAGGCATGGTTGGTCTTGCTGGCACTAGCTTCAATCCCTTTGCAATACCATTCGAATATTATGGGACCAACGCTGCGATAAATTTCGGAGGAACTACTCTAGGATATTGCGGGCTAGAGAATTTTCAAAACTATCCGGGTGCGACAAAATCGCTTGCTTTTTGCCCTAATTCTGGTTTTACGATTCCCAATGTCCAGCCTGGAATTTATAGCGTGGCAGTTGTTGGAAACGAGGGAGACACAGGCTACTCGAATTACACTGTTCTAGGGCTGATCGCAACTCCCATAGTCGAGGCTGGTTACTCAGTAACTATAAGCGGATACGCGTTACCAAGTTACATCCTAACAGATTCTACCGGACTTGTAACTCAATACCCTACTACTTCAATTGATTTGTCGATCAGCCAGATATTAATCTCAGATAGCTGCCCTGTGGCTGTCAATGGATTCTTTTCATGCTCGGTAGGAATTCCAACGACTACGCATGCAGGTACGTACACTGTAACAGGGACTGTAAACAATCCTGGATGCACTTCACCTGGGATACCACTTTGCTCGTACACCTCTTCGCTCTCGGTCTCACTTTCAACCAATACCGGCGTATCATGCGCTCCTTCTGAGTATCAGCTAAATTCTGGTACTCAGGTTACTTGCACAGCTGACGTGTATTCTTCAGCTTCTCCTACGGGGTCTGTATCTTTCACGTCAGATCCAAATTCAACCGACCTGAATCTCCCGGTAAGCTGTAATTTACAATTTCTAACCGATGCTGAAGCGCAGTGCATTGTTACATTTACGCCTGGCAATCCGCAGCCCGGCCCGTATTCGATATTTGCATCATACTCTGGAACCACGTCTTACCTTCCGAGCGAAGGTGGCACAACAATCGATCTGAAGCAGGCTTCGACCACGAGTGTTTCATGTAGTGCGAATCCAGTGGCAGTTGCTTCCACGACTGTGTGTACCGCTACAGTTACAGGGGCAAATCCCACAGGAACTGTGACCTTCACTGCGAGCGAAAGTAATGCCGGATCATTTTCTCCTTCTACCGCCGCCTGCACATTAGACTCTAGTGGTGAGTGCAATGTGAGATTCAGTCCTTCATCTGTAACCAATCAGACTATATCAGCTATGTACGAGGGAGATGACTTTAATGTCGGAAGTTTCTCGACAACTGACCTAACAGTTACAAAGGCCCACCCGAGCCTGACATTCGTATGTAATTTAAACAGCATTGCATCGGGCTCTGGCACAGATTGCACGGCCCAGTTGATATTCGGAGACAACCCAACGGGATCGGTTACTTTCACGAGTAGCTCCACCGCAGGCTACTTTGACCCCCCTAGTTGTGGGCTGAGCAAAGAGCAATGCTCCACTGGATACGCAGACGGAGCCGCAGGAACTCCCACGCTCACCGCGACATATAACGGAGATGCAAATAATTACCCTGCTACAGCAACGTTCGGGCTCACAATTAATCCAGCTCCTACTACCACCAGCGTCAGTTGCTCCCCAGATAGTGTGCTCGCTGGGGTTAACACGACATGCACTGTAAATGTTTCTTACAACATCTACCAAGCGTACGAAGCCGCGCCTAACCCAGTTGGAACAGTTACTTTTATGTCAAGCTCGTGGACAGGTTCATTCACACCGCTAGCTTCGTGCAATCTCCCCTCTCCACCGAGTAGCGCAATCTTTCCATCTGCAAGCTGCAAGGTATCTTACTCTGACACAACTCCGGCATCCATGGTGACCATCACAGCAAATTACCACGGGGATCCTGGAACGCAAGAGAGCTACGGAACGACAACGATCTCCGTGATCAAGCCACTCCAAGTAACTTTGAACTTGAGTCCAGCTAAAGGATCAAGTTCCATCGCTGCAGATAATTACTTTACAATTGGTTACAGTCTAGGAGGAGTTCCAAAAACTCTACAAGTAACAGGAACTTCTGTGACATTTGGCACTGATTACTCATCAGTTGTTACAGTATCTCCAGAGTCATCTGCGAGTTCTTCAACCAACAGATGGTGCATAACTGTCTATGGTGGCAACTGTTTACAGACGAGCTTCCAAACAGGTAGCGGACCGAGCGTAACTCAGTCCTATACTTACTACGACGAGTTTCTCGTAGCATTTAGCTACAATATCGCAAACACTCCTGCCGGAATGCCTACAAATCCAACAGTTTCATTCACACAGGCAGGCGGATCTGCCACTGCAACCGCTTTAGAAACTACGTCGCCTTCAGCATGGGTGGATGCCGGTTCGCCTGTCACGTATACAGATCCTATATCGGGGGTGTCTGGCGAACGATGGATAATATCGCCTAGCGATGCTGGAACCTATGCAGCGTCTACGTCTCTAGCTTCTTCTGCTACATTGGATCCTACCTATTACCATCCAGTTCTCGGTTTCTGCTAGCTATTCTACGCAAGACGGGTCTACGCCTTCTCCAGTGCCTACCATTTCAGGAACTGCATCTGGAGAGCCAACCTCTCTAAGCCTAACAACACTACTTCAAAGCATCTGGTTGGATGCAGGTTCCCATGTTTCTGTGCCATCGATAATCACGCCGTCTCAAGCTGGCGAAAGATGGATTACCTCTTCAGAAACTACGACGGTGACACTAGGGGCGTCTCTCAGTCCTCAGTACATCGATCAATACTTGTTGATCGTCAATACTTCTCCGATAGGACTCTCCACAGCTCCAACAATTTCTCCCTCGTCATCATCAGGATGGTACAACTCTGGCTCAACAATCACACTGACTGCAAACACTGTTTCTGGCTACGCGTTCATCTTATGGCAGATTGATGGGACAAATAGAACCGTTCTTTCTAATACGACACAAGTCATTATGAATGAACCGCACTCTGCAATTGCAATCTACGAACAACCAACTGGCGCGATAGGGAGTCTTATCTCAACCGTGAATTACATGAATCTCCAACCGGGCACCCAGGCGAGTCTTGATGCAAAACTCAGCGCAGCTCTAAGCTCTTTGAACTCGGGCGAT
Organism: Nitrososphaerota archaeon; assembly: GCA_027314685.1. Next base: position 13,888 of record DAHVAI010000002.1, read on the forward strand.
TCAAAGACTGCTGTAAATCAACTCAATGCTTTCATCAATGAAGTCAATGCCCAGAGCGAAAGACACATCCCTACAAGTGATGCTCAATTGTTATTCTCGTATGCTCAGGAAGTCATAGGCTCCATAGAATCCTAATTGAAAAAAGCGAGCTCGAGTGTGGCTTTTCTTTAGGACTCAAAAGAGCCTTGGTCCTTTTGATACTTGCAATTTTGATTCTCGGCGGAATAATTTCTGCACTCGCGTCAACGCTTTGATAGATTAACGGATTTGCTTGGAGATCTTTGAGAAACTTGAACATTTATCATCTAACAATTCAACCTCTCGTGTTCCATGCCCCCAAAGACTTCGAACTGTTGGTTGAAATAAGACATTAGCGAGATACAAAAGAAAGGGCTTTGAAAAATGGAAGATTACAAGTAGCAACTGTAATCAAGTATGGCCTAGATCGAACCGAATCCACAGAGTCACGTGCCTAGAAATTCCAGTTCTCGGATTTCAACTTTATTCTAGCATAAGACCATCATGGACCCTTGACTATACATAATCATCCCAGACCTACACCATAATCCACACCGCTCGTACGCATGCGATTATTTCAGTTAGAAAATGAAGTCAGAGGTCAAGCAGTAGAGGCGGACAGTTTCGAAGCTCTACGAACTCCATTGATTCCTTTGCGAGAGTTAGCCAGAGGAAATCTGACTTTTTGTTGACCGCCAACCATTGTTTCATTGGTCTCCCGTGACTTGGATCGCAACGGGTCCCACATCCTGATTTGACGAGAGCATTGACGCGATCTTCAGGGAGCTTGACCACGAGTTCGTCCTTACTTGACAGGAATGCAAACATCCTTCCGGAGACCCAAAGCGCCGATGATCCGAAACCCTTCCTATCTTTTGGAAAGCTCACCCCAGGGTGCTTGACCAATATCCTGACAATTTCATTGTAACGGGATGCTGCATTCAGCTTTTTCTGACTTGCCAAAGACCCATCACGTTTCCTTCCGTGTCTTGGAAGTACGCCGTATAGCCTCGCTTGCCAAATTCTGTCTTTCCTCGCACCACACTACCGCCAGCTCTTGAGATTCTGTCAAGCGTATCATCCATGTCAGATACGCTGATAGTTATGACTGGTCCCCTAATTTCCTTGTTTCTTTCCACAATTGCGCCATTCACTTCAAATGGTCTTTGAGAGATAACCTTGTCATCAACGCGAACGGTTAGGAGCCTCGTGTAATCAACCCCTGGCACAGGATTCAACTCCCAATTGAAGACAGTTCTGTAGAAGTCTAGTGCTCGTCTCACATCGTCAGCAGGTATCTCAAAGTGTTCTACCCTATCAATGATAAATCAACTCCTGTAATTCCCGCAGAGCAGGTGATAGAAATAGTATCTTGAACATATACCAGAAAAAAATCAGTGTCAGTGTTGAAAAACCTTCTTCGATTTAGACCAGTAAAACTCAAAGAGCTCCGAGCACCAAGTGCAAAACAGCCCGTCTTCGCTGTAAAACCCACCTCCAAAATCGATGTTGCCCTTTTGATCTGGGAAGATTACTCCCGACCCTTGTTCGTTTATTCCCATGGCTACCTTGACGTCTTCCATCAAAGCAATTTCAGATCGTTTTAGCGTAGTTCTGATTTGATTCAGAATCTTGCGATCTTCAGTTGGCTCAAATATGAACCTGACTGGTAAACCCGATCAAAAGAAATATTGAACATGCCGCTATGAGAAATGTGCCAACCAAAAGTATCGTACCAAAAATCCAAGAACGTCTCCATCTGAAATATGTCAGCACGAAAGAAAAGAGCCATTCAGAAATCGAAACTGACAGCGGTAAGAGATAGCGCGTTGAGGAAGTAGAACCAAAGGAAGAATCGGAATCCCATGTGCGCGTTCCTTGGATAAATTAACGGTCCTTTATTGCGTGGAGTTGGTAACTCCAACTATACGAAAGTACAGATTACCGTTGAGCAATTGATAAGGGAATCCTGGAAGTGTGTTATTGGCGGAGCTAGCGCTCGTGGTTTCTGTGCTGCTGCCAGTGGTTACTGTATAGGTTATGCAGCCGTTAAAGGCAGGCTGGGCATAGTTTGGTAGACCATTACCGGCAATTAGTTGACCGTAATAGCCACATTGCTCGGGCTCGCTTCCTAGCATCCAATGATCGAGGCCGCTCGATCCGAAGATGCCCACTTCGTATGTCCCGCTGGCTCCTGCATTTGAAAGGATTGAAAACGCTACAAAGCTTCCCTCGTTCTCGTTGTTCGGTCCTCCCAAGACAATCTGGTTCTGACTTGGAGTGACAGTAAAGTTGGGCGAGCCGCTGAAAGATCTAGGGATTCCAATGCTTCCGTTCTGAATGTAATATATCGCCTGTATCGCCAACGTGTTTGAGAGGTTCAAAGTAAGAGTGTTCTGCGAATAGTAGTAGAGCTGAAGACAGACAACCGCTGGCGAACTGGTTCCCGATGTGATTTGAAATCCGCCAGTATAGCTCTGTATTGCAGGACAAACTGCTGGCATAGCGACGGCGCTGGTCGAAGTTGTCGTCGTTTCGCAGGTCGAACCGAATTCTATGATAGTCGTGTTAGTTTTCCCCGACGGAACAAAGAGTGTCGCGCAAGTCATGGAAACCGGTTGAAGGTTAGCGCTGAAGGTGTAGTTTTGACCTGAATAACTAACCGAGAAAGAGTAGCCAGCATTGTTGTCGCTAGGAAGCGAATACCATTCCTTGCCGGTTGTCGTGATAGTCGTGGTCAACTGTGCCGTCGCAGGTGCATTGCCGCAGAGCGCAGGGTCGTTCGTTGCATAAACTTTTGCACCAATAACCTGAGTTGAATTGACATCATAGATGATTCTGAATTCTATCCCCGCAGGTTGGCCAGAGATTGAGCAGACAGTGGATGTAGTAGATGCGACGGGCTGAACGAGAAGGTAAACATCATAGCCGGAATGAGTGTCTAGGAGCATTATTCCTGCTCTCGGATTACTATGAGTTGAAAGAAGAGTCAGGTTGTAATTGATCCCAATAATTCCTCCTATGGATTCCGTAGTCTTGTCAGGAAAAGTCAGGTTGACCCTGAGCGCTCCTGCTGCCATCGTAGTTACCTCACTATTGTTCGAGGTACCAGGGCAACCATAGAATCCTTGCGGACAGATAGTTGTGAAGTTGATCCCCATGAACACTATGGAAATATTCCGAAAGTAAGTGTACCCGCCGGGATTTTGCACCACAGTGTCATTGGAAACATCATCTATGCAGAAAGTTGTCCCATTTTTGACTACCATGTTTGTCGCTATCTCGCAGGTTTGGGTCGCTGGCGTTTTTGCAGTCATAGTTGAATTAGTATTCGTAGAGTTCGGACTGCTTGTAGTAGGAGAAATACTGAAAGTATCGCCGAGATAAATACCAAAGCCCGCTATGAGGATTATTCCAATGACGGCGATTGCTGCGATTCCTATGGAGACACCTCTCGTTGCATTTGCCATTTTTGCGCAG
>DAHVAI010000020.1 GCA_027314685.1 Nitrososphaerota archaeon
CGGAGGGAGCAACAGACAATCAGAAACGTGATCATACCTCTCGTTGTAACCGCAATCCTAGTGGCCATCTTTTTTGATATTTTTGCAGGTCTTCTCATAATTTTCTCGCTGCCCATTGTAGTAAGATTCATCAGGATGAGAAACGAACCGAACAGCAACCGGAATAAAGCAAGAAACGAAAACCGCTCATCCTACTAGTTTCCCAGAATATTCCCAGAAGGTAGAATGGAATTGCACTCATACTTTGAAGATCATGGATGAGTACGGACTTCGGGTGTCGCTAACTACATCTATTTGTACTTGACTAAAGCTCTGCGCGTTCTGGCACACACGCAGCGCATTTCAACTGGAATCTGTCAGTTTCTGCATCAAGTACAAAAAGATCCGATTTCCCTGCCGGAGATTTCTCTTTCATATGAAACCCCTTATCTTATCAAACCCCTTGCCAATCTTTTCCACAACTTTGGTGTGTTCCATTCTTTCCTTGCCTTCAATTCTTTCATGTGACATTTGCATTTACTCCTACCTCAAACTGTAGAAAGTCAAATGAAACTAAATCTCCCTGATAATCCTCAAGAACTTGCAAAAAGTCATCCAGGTGTCTTTCCTATTGACTAAAAACGTGGAAATTCTTTCCTTGTTTGATTAAAACCCCTTAGCACTCAACGCCAAGTAGGTTGGATCATTAGCAAAAGCATCAAGTGACTTTCCGGCGCAGGTCGAACTCAAAAAATGACTTGAAACGAATTATACTTCCAAGCTGTATAGACAAGCGATAAGACATGGAATCCCAAAGCGTTCTCCCACACAAAGGAACCGACAATGAACTCGAAACAGTAAAAGGAACCACTACGTATGCGTTGAGCAAAGTCAAAACACTGAAGGGTTACAACTTGGACAGCCTTGACGGGGAAATAGGAAAGGTAAAGGAATTCTACTTCGATGACCGGTACTGGACGATTCGCTATCTCGTCGCCGACTCTGGAAAATGGCTTTCGGGCAGGCAGGTGCTGATCTCCCCTTATGCGCTGAAGGGAGTGAATAGGGCGGAGCGAAACATCGCCATCAATCTAACCAAAAAACAGATCGAGGACAGTCCGACCCTGGACAGTGACAAGCCAGTCTCCCGTCAATTCGAGCAGAGCTACTATGGATATTATGGTTGGCCTATGTATTGGGGTGGGATGGGTATGTGGGGCTCTTATCCATACATTGAGCGTGACTCAAAAAGATGGAAAGAATCTACTCAGGATGGAAAAAAGTGGGATTCCAATTTGCGCAGCACAAACGCCGTGACTGGATACCACATCAAAGCCTCCGACGGCGAAATTGGCCACGTCGAAGATTTTATCATTGATGACGAGAATTGGGCGATTCGGTATCTAATCATCAAAGCGCAGAACTGGTGGCAGGGAAAGGAGGTACTGGTTTCGCCGCAATGGATCAAGAGTGTTAGCTGGAACGACTCGAAAGTTTTCGTCAATCTTACCCGTGAATCCATTAAGAAATCACCGGAATACAGGGAGGATTCTCTGCTGACTCGAGACTATGAGATCGGACTGCATCAGCATTACAATCAACAGGGATACTGGGTGGTATGAATGGGTGTTCGCATACCGCGTAATGTACGCCCAGCTCACAAACATTGACAGGAAGATCTTGGCTCCTCCCGGATTCCGAATTAAATTTCAGACCAGTGAATGGGGCTTGGCTGATTCAACAGAGATTTATCGTCTAGCAAGTTTAAAGCACCTTGTCTATGATTTAGGCCCTCGATATCATCAATCAACGGCTCCACATCTCATGCATGAGAGGAGTTCCATTCGACGTGAAGACCTACATCGAAGGGGTCGAGAGCTACGTTTCCCGAAAGAAGACTGTTGATGAAATTGTCAGGGAGACGGGCATGTCAGAATCTACGCTGTTCAACAAACTGCACAAAGTCAAGGAGAATGGGCGAATAGATCCACCGAAGCCGAAACCAAGATTGAAAAGAACAGAGCAAATCTGTAACGAGCTTGTCAAGCTCAAGAAAGCTCATCCTAACTACGGCAAGACGAGGTTGTCAAGAGATCTTTCAAAGGTGTACGGACAACACTTGTCGGATGCGGCTACTGCCAAGGTGCTCAACGAATTGAACCTGCAGCTCCCGCCTAAAAGGGGAGACTCTACGAATCAGAAGTCGAGGCATGGAAATAGATTCTGGAAAAGCAGGAACGGCACTGATACTGCCACTATGGTTTGCCTCTAGATTCCACCACGCCATGCTAGCTGCACTGAATCAGGAAGAAGAGTACGGCGCACTGACTTTGTAGCTGCGTGGTCTCTGTAGCAAAGAGCCGCACTGGATCAATTGCTTCATTCTCTTGTGAAAATGTTCTTCGCAGTCGCTGAATCTCACTCTCGCAACCTTGGGTGGGTCGCAA
>DAHVAI010000041.1 GCA_027314685.1 Nitrososphaerota archaeon
TAGCAATAGCGATTAACGAACTGTAAATGTAGAAGATACCATTCGAGTAGGCATAAATGAACACCGTCTCGTTAACAGCTAAACTAAGCAGACTTACTACATTGTACTTGACAAACCTGTACAGTCTGGGCATCGCAAGGAATCTGCTAACATGTAAACGACTTTTGAACGTGAACATGTCGTTCCAGACAAAGTTACTTACAATACTGACTTCTTGCGCTATCGCATTCGCTAGCAACGCTCCGACCAGCGGCCTGAATATTGTCAGTACCAACAAATTCACCCCCACACCGGATGCGCCCACCAGGGCAAATGAGACTAATGTAGAGTTTTGACGAATGGCCTCTCTTGGAGACCTCAGCATATCGCGGATGGACATTTCGCTCACATATCCGCCTCTAGTTGCATTCGTTGCGGTTGGTGATTCCCCAGTTTCAAGAACGTGGAGCAAGTACCTTTTGCTCATGAAAGTTGTTCTCGAAGCAAGCTTACGAAAATCGAGTTCTTTTCTTACAATTCTTTTCACTGTGTTTTCTGAAAATCGTACGTCCCCTCCATCTTCGAAGATGAAGAATCCGGTAGAATCAGGAGCTATCTCAATAGCACGTTTCATTGCTTGTCGAAGATCAATGGCAGGATCAGACTGATTGAGTTTCATGAAGTAAACCTCAACATTAGGAGAGGAATCAATTTCTGAATTGACATTGTGATCTGCAATCAGTACTCTGACACTACCGCAGTTTTTTTTCAACGTCTGTATTATGAATTGTATTGATGAGCGATCCTCTTGACCGCCAAGCACAATTGCTGTCACCTGATCAACGCTAGTTGATCCGGAGCCGCCCAATCGCAAACACTCTTCAAACATTATTCTTTCTTCGATTAAAATGGCTATACTCTTTACGATAGTATAGTCATTGCTTCAAAGACTGAATTCCCATTTTCGCCAAAAGTCTTCTTGCATTATCTCTTGAGGTGTTGATGCCGACAACAACCAAACCCTGATTTGGTTGTCCGTAAAACACAATAGACCCACGCGGGAAAAATGCCGCAATAGGCAGGACGAGCAGATCTTCTTCGCCGTCTATAACTATCCGTAAATTTGCCTTTGGATCAATTTTCAGTCTAGCTAAGCAAACAGCGATAGCGTGCAACGAGTCCACGCTTATAGTGCCGGGTTCGTTCACAGCATTGAGTGTCATGCTGCTCTTACCGAGTGTTGGAGCCTGTCTTGCACTTCGCTGTTCCTTCCTGTCTATTATTTCGAGATTGGGGGAAAATCCAAGCTCGTGCATGCGCTCTACGGTTCGGTCGCCTACGCAAATAGACAGACCTGAAATCAAGCTATCGACTAGTTCTCTAGTGACTTGTTGATTCTTGAATAGCTTACCGATTGGCGATTTGAGTTTGAGCCTTAGTTCAAGAGGAAGAGTGAATTTACGTGAACTCAATTATCCGTCAGATTCAACTTACTTTGAGTGCGTATCGCCCTGGTTTTGTGATGTTCAGTGTTTTCGAAACTGTAGATTTGGCAGGATCGACAACCACGATGAGTCCCGACCAGTCAGGGGTCAACTCCGTGCTATGACAGTTTTGGCAAATATTGCCGGTCGTTAGCGTCTGACATTTTCTACACGCAAATTCTTTTGCCAAGAATCATCACTTTTTGCTTTGCTTCTTCTCAGACTTTGATACATCTTTTTCCTTCGCTTCAGCCTTCTTGTTCGCGCCTTTCTGTGCTTTGAGCACATCCTCTTCAATCCATTCGAAAGCTCCGAGGAACGGTTGGCGACACGTCACGCCTATCTTACCCAAGGCCGCACCTCTGGGAAGACTGACAGCGGTGATGCGCACTCTCACTTTGCTACCAACTTTCAGGGTTCGTTTTGTTTGGCTGGCTATAATCATACCTTGCTTTACGTCGCTAGTGAGATAATCATCTGTGATCTGGGAAAGGTGAAGTAGCGCATCCGTAGGTCCGATTCGAACAAAAGCACCGAAATCAGTAATCTCAACTATTTCTCCTTCAACAAGCTCCTGGACTTTGGGAAAGAACGTCATAACGTCAAAGTTAACTTTGTGAAAGGTTGCGCCATCACCCGGGATTATCTTTCCAGTAGGATCCACGGCAATATTGGTTATCAAGACAATGTATCCAAGATCGGGGTTGATTGTACTCTCATACTTACTCTTCAAAATGTCTCTAGCGACTTCATCCAGCTTAGCGCCGAACTTCGCAGGAGGGACGCGGATAACATCCTCTAGCTCGGAAATCTGAAACAACCGTTAGAAACCTTCCGGAAGCTAATCTTTTCTAGTAGATAAATACGTTGCCCTGTGAAAACTTTGGAGGAATGGTCTATCATTTCTTAGAGTAAGGTACGGTAGCCTGTTTCGCTCAAATCTTGACAAGAGTTTTCCGTCCAAGGTTGCGACGAGCGAACCTTCTTCCAAACTCTTGGCCAACTCGAAAAGTTCGATATCAGCTTCTTTACTCGGCTCGTCAAGACTTCCACCATCCCTAAGATGAACCTTAGTTCCTATCAAGCCGTGACAATTCTTTGCATTTCTAGCAACAGAATTCTTCTTGCTTTTCTTTAGCCCATTAAGTTCTCTAATCACAGAGGAAACAGTAGCAATCTCGAAGTGGTTATTTGAGATGAAATCTGAAAGTTTCGGTAGCGACTGGTTTGTAATTTTCATAAGGAAGTTCGTATCGCAGACTAGCTGTGTCATAGGGATACGAACTTACCGAACTGTACCGGCACCAATAAGCCGCCATCGATCCCCTATTCTTCTGCTGATAGCAATACGGCCAGTTTGACCAGTGCAGACTGGCTTCTTTAGTTTACAATCTACAATTGAATCGCGAGTCGAACTTACAGTCCCAACAGTCACTCCAGTGCCAACGTTTAATCTAAGAATCTCGCCCATCTTTATCTTATCGACTTTGACCAGTTCCTGAGTCCCTACAGCCGTATCAAAAAGCTTCACATCCATCGAGACTGAATCCAACACTGGAGGTAGACTTCCAGGCTTTCCGAGAACGGAGCCAACTAGGAGATCGCTCCTAGTGAAATATGGGTCAAGCTCCGTTCCGAGTGCAATCAATCCACCGGGTTTAGCGTGATCAGACCTTCCCGCCGAGGTCATTACTGAAGTGACTCGAGTGTTTATTGATTCAGCTTCTGTCTTACCTTCCTCAAAAATCCCTGGTTTCAGCTCTATCTCATCGCCTTCGTTGAGTCGTCCTTGAATAAGTGTCCCTCCCAAGACACCTCCCACGAGTTTCGATTCGTCAAGACCAGGGTGATTAACGTCGAAAGATCTGAGAACATACATGAGTGGAGAAGCATTTTCGTCTCGCTTTGGAGTTGGGATATTTTCTTCAATAGCTTGTATGAGCGCATCTATATTCAATCTGTGCTGCGCCGAAACTGGAATTATGGGCGCATTTGCTGCTACGCTGCCTGACACAAAATTCCTAATCGCCCTGTAATTGTTTGATGCATCCTCGTCCGAAATCAGATCCACCTTGTTCTGAACTATCACGATGTTTTTC
>DAHVAI010000030.1 GCA_027314685.1 Nitrososphaerota archaeon
AGTACATCGCTCGCAAAGCCAATCCTTTGGTTATGATATGCGGGCGCTCAGGCATGGGCAAGAGCGAGCTTATGAAAATGCTCCTTTTGAATTTGAACAGCCCCAAGATAATATTCTCATTCAAGCCAAACGATTCTTATCTTTCCCTTCCTTATGAAATCATAGACGTATCCAGCCACATTCCAGATCCTTTCCAGCATGCAGACGATTTCGCAACAGCCTACGCTCTAACTTTTCCAGCCAATCTGAGAGGAATAATGCTCTCGCAGGTCAGAGCGATAACCAAGACCCTAGCCCGTGATAGCAAGGACTGGAACCACTTCAGACAGAATCTTGACCGCATCGAGAAGAAAGCTACAGACATACAGACAGAAGCAATCGCGCTCATAAAGGAGCAGATAGAAAATCTGGCAGTCGGAGAGGGTTCTTTCAGTTTAGATCTAACCAGAAATACGGTTCTGGACTTTTCACGCCTAGACGAGAGCGCCAAGACGTTCTACGCAGAAGTAGCGCTCAGGCAGATATGGAATTTGATGACAGGAATTAATGCAATCTCTACGCAGCAAACCAAGGCTCATACCGAAAAGGCGACAATCATGATAGACGAAGTACACCGTTTAACTCAGCTTTACGACCTTGACGCAAGGAGCGTACTGGATACTATCATGCGTCAGGTGCGGCAGTTCGGCAAGCTATACGCAGCCACGCAGAATTACAGCGACATCAACGACAAATTCAGAAACCAATTCGGGACGCAGCTGACATTCAACACGACATCGGAGCAAGACCTGGAAGCAATACGCAAGATCGACCCGGGCTATGTTTGGATAGTCAAGGAGCTCTACCAGTACGAATTCATAGACTTGACCTTTCACGTCGGCAATATTGGTTTGGTCCCGATATTCCAAGCTGATCTTAGCGAAATTCCTCAATCAGAAAAAGCGCAGAATGTTGAACCAGCGAACATCATCACCGCTAATTCAACAACAACTAAGGCAATTACCCCCACCCTACAGCCAAAAAAGATCATTGACTACAAAGCAATTATCAAAGACAAGATCGAGGAAGAACCGATCTGGATTTCTGGAATTGCAAGCTACTTCAGCGACAGCTACGGCGTGGACAAGGATACAGCCAAGCTCAAGGTCAAGGACATCCTTCAGAAGCTCGTCAACGCGGACGAGTTACAGCGCATGAAATTCGATATGGTCTCTGGCGAAACTGTAGTTCTGTACTTCCGAAAGTCAGACAACGACGAGACCGAGAGTCCTTTTCACAGATGGATGATCAGACAGGCAATCGAGAACTGCGACGATGCTTCAGTGATTCATACGGCTACTTCTGGAGAAGCGTTACCAGACATTGAGCTGAGCAATTGTTACGTGGAGTGCGAAACTTCGCTCAAGAAAAGGACGGACGACCTAGAGCAGAGAGTTAGAAAGTTCGGCTCTATCAAGCCGATGATCATCCTAGTTCCAAACAGCGACTTGAAGGAGACTTATCAGCGACTAGCTTCCGATAGAGTACTCGTAACCACTTTGAAGGATTTCAAACAATCGATACGAAGCAAGGCTCGCCCATAGCAGCCGATACCCTTCAGGCTCAGGAACTACGCTCCGTCGCAAATTCACCCCCTCGCTTCGCTCGCCGTGTCCGTCGCTATCGCTCCTCACGGCCTTCCGCTCACTTCGTTCGCTCCCTCCCCCCTCTTTGCTCCTACGCTAGTCCTTCGCCTTCACCCTAA
>DAHVAI010000048.1 GCA_027314685.1 Nitrososphaerota archaeon
CAATAGATCAAATGAATTTTTTCGAACCTGTTTACGTAGGAAATTTATTGATTTTGAAAGCTAGCATAAATTATGTCGGTCGGACATCGATGGAAATTGGAGTCAGAATCGAGGCGCGAGACCTGATTACAGACAAGGTTACTCATACTGGCTCATCCTATCTGACTTTCGTCGCTTTGGATGAGAACAAGAGACCTACCACAGTGCCTGTCATCATACCAGAAACAGAAGCAGACAAGAAAAGATACAATGAAGCACGTCAAAGACGGGCCATGAGACTTGCGGCAGCGGGCAAAAGCCAATGACTTCATTGTACTTTGAATCTGCTTCAGACTGACCTGCCATCGCGGCATTCGCTCTATCACTCCAGAAAAGGATATTATTCCCAAAATCCAACGTTTTAGGCAACTGCAACGAGTGTTTCGTTTTCTTGGAATTTCGATGCTATTTCTGTGATGAGATAAAGAAAGAAGACCCTTTCATGTTTGGGTTATCTGGTCAGAAGAAAGAGCCAGTTTGCGTCAGGTGCCATGAAAAGATGGAAGTCGTCCGAAGGCTCAAGGAAGGCTCGGGGAAATCGCAATAGGATCTCGCGATAGCTGCTTTCTTACGCAGTGCTTTTGAAGTCTGCTTCGCTTCTTATAATACCAGACTTCGGCAGATGCGTTGAAGTGCTCTGCCCAGAGTTTCAGGATTTCAACTTCTCCTGGTTTCATTTTGGACGATCCACTCTTAACTTGAATCAGGAGTATCTTGCCTGATTTGGCTGCGAACACATCTACAGGGCCGTGCGACATTGCACTTCGACTGCAGACCCAACCATCATTTCTGAGTAAATGCATGGTCTGATATTCTCTGTTTCTGCCACGTGTGTAGTTTGACAAGAATCACTCATCCTCTTCTTCAGCTGTCGGCCTTGGGACGTTGTCAGCTTCGGCTTCAAGCCTCTCGGCAGAAACTAGTTCGAATCTGTAAATGCTATCCATCACAAGATCAAACTTCTCCTTCAAGAATTTCGTCACCTTTTCAGGAAGGACGGCCTTGAACGTGTTAAATTTGAAGAGGTATACCAGACCCAGTTCGAGGGAATCCGCGTTGAACTTATCAGGTAGCTCTAGAGTGGCAATGTACCTCCCTTCAGGTAGTTTTTCATAAAATTGAACATCAACTTTTTGCTGTTCCTTGTTTGCCTCGAGAATGTACCCTGATCCTTCCCACTCCTCAGGTTTTCCGAACTTTGCGGTCTTTATTTCTTCGGCGACCCACTTTGGTAAGCCCTCAGACATTGTCGATTGCACTGACCCTAAAGCAAGCACTTTCGAGCAAACCCTAGCTAATTAAAATTGTTGAATGCAAAGATATGATCAATATCGCTCCCCAAGAGAAGATAAACGCGCAACCGTTCAAAAATTTGAAAGAGTATTGTTGTCAGCAACGGACACAATCTACAACCCAGATATGATAGCTTAAGAGTAAGCAAAGTACAAAATTTATGTAATTAATCGAGCCCCTAGATCTGTAGATTGAGAATGTTGAGCGACAAAAAGAGAGAATTCCCAGATATCAAACCTAGCCACATACCCACTCTTTTGGAACTCTTGATCGAGGGTGCAAAGGACAAACCAGTTGCTCTTACGACTGGCGCGTTAGCTTCTCGGTTGGGCAAATCTCAACAGTTGGCGTCCAAACACCTCGACGAGATGGAAAAAGAAGGACTAATCGAAAGAATGAAGAGCGGAGGCAAGACGTTTGTAAAGATCACCAAGAAAGGGACATATACTGGTGAAAGTTTGCATGTGACTCTTACACACGTATTCGGAGATGCTGTGAAAGGATTGAACGTATCCGGGAAGGTCTTTTCAGGTCTAGGCGAAGGCGCCTACTACGTTTCATTATCAGGGTACAAAAGGCAATTTAAGTCCAGGTTGGGATTCGAGCCGTATCCTGGAACGTTAAACCTCAGACTCCAATCCGCAATTGATAGGAAAATAAGGCGCGATCTGAGCACTTCAAGAGGGATTCATATCGACGGATTCAAAGATGGAAAACGAAGCTATGGTGGGGCCGAATGTTTCCGGTCTGTGATTAACGGCAAAGCGAAAAGCGCGGTACTGATAATTGAAAGGACGATACATGATGACTCTGTGCTGGAATTAATTGCACCT
>DAHVAI010000057.1 GCA_027314685.1 Nitrososphaerota archaeon
AGACCTCAGCACTCTGATGAGGATGCCTTGGATGCTTCTATTCCTGGTTACTTAGTGAAGACAGAATATTCAATGCTGAAGCACCCTATAGGATTCACGGAACTCGACCATGACTTTATCGCGAAAGAAGAGGGCGGTCCATTCACATCGGTGGGAACTGTGAAGCAGGGTTATCTGTTCGAAATTTCAGAAACATTCGCATCTTACCTCTTGTATGCCTTTGCGAACTGTTTTGATGCTGACTTTGTATCCAAGTTAGGGCTGAATCCAGAATTGAGTAGAATGGGTCATATGGCGTATGTGGAACCATCTATGCAGGCGATAAGTAATTTCATTCAATCCAGAGGTTTTGTCGGTGATAAAGACATAATCCGTAGATACAGGACATCTCTGAAAACTCGGGGATTTGTCATTCTAGCTGGCGTTAGCGGCGTTGGCAAGACTTGGTTGGCACAATTATATTCGGAGGCCATCGGCGCAGAATATAAGGTGATTCCAGTCTCTCCAAATTGGAGTACAAATGAGGATCTTTTGGGATATTTCAACCCTATTGACGGAGAATACAAAGAAACAGAGTTCAGCCTATTCATGGAAAGGGCCAATATCGAATTCGAGAATGCCAAGAGGTATAACAAGATGCCAAGGCCTTATCATGTTATACTTGATGAGATGAACTTGGCTAGAGTGGAATTGTACTTTGCTAAGCTTCTTTCAGCGGTAGAATTGCGCAGACGTAATCGGTCTGGCACCGTACCTATTGAACTGGGGCCAAATGTGTCAAGAATGTTACCTGCTAACATCCTCGTCACAGGGACTATAAATGTTGATGAAACCACTCAGAGTTTTTCAGACAAGATATATGACCGAGCTCAAGTGATTGTCATTGAAGCCTCTGAGAAACAAATTGCTGAGAGGATCGGCAATGGCGAAGCATCTCAACTGCTGCTCGAAATTTGGAAGGTCACTAAGAATGTTGCTCCATTCGCGTATCGTGCTGTTGATGAGATTAACGAGTATATCAATCAATCTC
>DAHVAI010000197.1 GCA_027314685.1 Nitrososphaerota archaeon
GTTTCCGAAGTTCAACGATTGCGATATCGAGTATGTCAGAAATGGCTGGTATTCACATTGGGAGGCGGACAAGGCCACTCAAAGACTCTCCGATAGTCACATTGCAAAACTCTTTATTGAGAGTTTACAGAACATCAAACCAAGACTTTTTGGAGTATCTGTGATGTGGGCGGGGCAAGTTATACCCGCGCTGCTGATTTCGAAGATTATCAAAACAAATTACAGTAACACAAAGATTGTTTGGGGAGGTCCCCACGTTACCGCCATCATAAGGGAGATAGCAAACGACACCGGTTACGGCAAGTGGGTCGACGGTTTCTTGCCTAACCACTGCGAGGGGTCGTTCTTGGAGCTGCTGTCTGCGGTCAAGATAGGTGACTTCAGGTGCAGAGGACTTGTTGTACCCGGTTTCGGCAAACCTTCGGTTCTACCAGAGACCCTCCACTCTCTCCCCCTGCCTGCATTCTCCAACCTTGCTAAATATGGTCGTCCTACACTAATGCTCCCATTTGAGATTAGTGTGGGATGCGCCTATTCTCGTTGTGCCTTTTGCACTTATCCGGCGATAGAAGGTGCGTACAGGATGCTTTCTGCTACCAAACTCGATCAGTTTGTGGATCTAGCTGCGAGCAAGAATGCAGGCATCTCATTCAAGGACAGCCTGTTGCCAGTTCCCGTTTTAAGGGGAATAGCCTCGATCGTGAATGGTCGTGTGCCTTGGAGCGGTTGCACCAAGCTATCCAGTAGCCTTGACACTAGGCTAATGCGATTCCTTGCTTCAAATGGGTGTAAGACACTTGAGATCGGACTCGAGAGTCTACTCTCGGAAACGCAACAAATCATCGACAAAGTTCAATCCAGAGAACTATTGGTGAATTTCTTGAAATCTGCAAGTACTGCTGGTATTTCCGTAGTAATTAATTATATCACAGACTTCCCTTGGGAGGACCAGAAGGAATCTTTGTCAGCTCTTAATGCTTTGAAGTCCATTGCTCGAGATGTTTCACGGCTCTCATATCATATCGAACAAAATCACTTTGGTCTGGAACGATTGTCGCCTATGGGCCTGAATCCAGGTAAGTATGGCGTTACTGTGACTGGTTCCTGGCCGTGGAGTTCGTTGCTGCGATGGAAGCGCGAAAAGGGCGATCGCACCAATCCAGTAACCGATCAAGTCCAGTTCAAAGGAAGAGGCTTGGGAGGTTCGGCACTTACTGAAGTAGCACTGACGGATTCAATTCTTA
>DAHVAI010000082.1 GCA_027314685.1 Nitrososphaerota archaeon
AAGATGAACATAGGAATAGTTGGAGTTCCCATGGACCTTGGTCAAAGGCGCCGAGGTGTTGACATTGGACCTACCGCAATTAGGATAGCGGGATTATACGAGAAGTTATGCGAGTTGAATCATACCGTTCATGATTACGGAAACATACCTGGACCAGACAGATCTATCCTTAAGGTGGGTGATGAGAAGTTAAGGTACCTTGACGAAGTCTTGAGAATATGCGAACATCTTTCTGAACAGGTATCGCAAATTGTGGGAAAAGGTGATTTTCCGTTGATCCTCGGTGGTGATCAGAGCATATCGATGGGAGTTCATGCAGGGTTGGCGCACAAGGATACTAGAAGAGGGATCATTTGGATTGACGCACATGGTGATTTCAACACGCCAGAGACTACTCCGAGCGGTAGCATACATGGAATGGCGCTTGCTGCAATTCTCGGTTACGGCGATCAGCGTCTTACGCAACTCGGAAGGATATCGCCAAAAGCAATGGAGGAAAACTCTGTCCTGATAGCGGGTAGAAGTTTTGACCGAGAGGAAGCAGAAAGACTACGTAAGTCAAAAGTGACTGTGTTTACAATGAAGGAGGTCGATGAATTGGGGATGAGAAGCGTAATGCAACAGGCAATTCACATCGCGAGCAAGGGAGTAAAGGAAGTGCATCTCAGCTTTGACATCGACGCATTAGATCCGCGTGAAGCACCAGGCACGGGAACGCCTGTTGTGGGAGGTCTAACTTATCGGGAGGCACAACTCGCTATGGAGATGCTTTTCGAATCAGGCATTCTGACTTCGGCAGAATTTGTGGAGGTTAACACTATATTGGACGAGCGGAACCGCACCGCAGAACTCGCAGTCCAGCTGATCCTCTCCATATTTGGAAAGCAAATACTTGGCTTACAAAAGAAATGAATTGTAGGAGAGAGACAGACTGCTGGGTGCTTTGCTGCCTAGCCTGAAGTGAGCAGGTAAGATTTCACTTTACCATCATCTAGGTCGCAGATCAATCCTCTCAGGATACCTGCGCCGTATTCGCTACCAGGATTGAAGCACATGGTCCTACCAATCTTTACGACGCCCTTTGATTCGTGTATGTGTCCGTGAATTCCAATCAATGGTTGATACTTTTCAATAGTCTTTCTTGTTGCCGCGCTCCCTGCGGATATCATCGTCATGTGTCCTCCAGAGAAAACCGGCTTTAGAGTTGCATCCAATTTTGGTGCTTGGTCAATCGGCGTGTTTATCGGAGGCACGTGAATGTTCCAGATAGCGTTTGCGGGGTTGTTTAGCTTGGACGCCATTGCTTCAATCTTCAGTTCCAAGACTTCTTCGTCCACCTCCTTCGGACTGTTCCAAGGAGTATGATTAGTGTAGCCGAGGCACCTAGAATCAGGACATTCGCATTGTAGAAATTGCCCGCATTGATGAACTTGTGAAAACATCGATCAGAACCATGTACGTCGGTGACAAAGTAAATCCTGTCTTTTTCTCCAAAGCTATGCTCCAGCCTGAGTCTCTTTCTTTTTCTTCATAGTTTTTATAGGCAATGTCCGCAAGATTCCGAACAGAACAGCAAGGAACCAACCATCGCGATACCCTGATGATACCACGATAGAAGCAAAAATCAAGGGGGGCAAAGAAACTACCGAATAGTGACAGTCCATCAACCCAACTGACAGCCATACTCTCGTATTCAATGTTCTTTGAACACAAGTCCCAAGCTGCCGAAAGTCCCACAGTAAAGCCCACGCCGAAACCGATCCCAACGGTCGATGAGGAAATAATGGCGAAAAACAATGAATGGATCGATGCGCAAGCGATTCCAATAGCTGTGATGACGCCAGCAACGAGCACCCACTTTCGAGCATCTCCGAATTTATCGTACCTCTGACCAATGATTGGAGAAACTAGAAGTGAGAATATCAATGAAAGACTCCCTGTTAAGCCAGCTAGTCCAGGTCCAATGTTCAGAGTTCCTTTAAGATAGTACACCAAGAATCCCCACGAAATACTCGCACCCCATGCGATTCCAAACAATGAGAGCACAATAGTCACCACTTCGCGTTTGATAATGACTGACGTCAATTGCTAGATCCTTACTTTGAAATCTGCCTTCAAGCTGTCATTGGGGAGCACAAAGAAAAGTGGAATTGAACTAGCCAACCCTAGAAGGCCAGCGATAAGGACGCTAGTCCTCCATCCAACGATCGTTCCAAAGACCGCCCAACCGAATAAGCCCAGTATGCCTCCTAGGTTGAATGCGCCATTCATCAAACCCACAGACAAAGCTTCGGAGCCTCTTCGAAAGCTACGTGGAAGCGCTACGAGCAGAGAGGGAAATGCTAGGCATTTGCCTATTCCAGCAACAGCTCTGCTAGCTATTATCAAATTGAATTGCGGCAGAAAAGCACTCAATACATTTGAAGAGAAGCTGAGGGCCGTGCCAGCAAGGACCATCTTCTTAGGTCCTATCCTCACAGAAATAAATTCCGCCTGGAATTTCGACTAGAGCGATCGCAAGGAAGGAAACAGAAGTCGAAGTACCGAGCCCTGAAACATTTTGATGAAAACCTTCAGCTATCAGGGAATACAACGAAGCAAAGTTGAACTAATTTATCGCGAATGCGAGGTTGGGAAAGATCAGCAGCCCACGGATCAGAAGGCTACGGCTTTCACTGGACATTTTGTTCATTAACCATGATCACATGGAAACGGAGATCTCTGGAACAACTCAGATTCTGACTAGGCGACAACTGCGTGATAGCCTACGACGATTCCAAGCGAAGATACATCATGGATTGTTCGGGCAAGACAATCATCTCTAGGATCTCGATGGACTCTAACAAAATGTTTTTCATATCAGATTTGTCCGAGAAAGTTACGCATTTCTGGAAGGGCAGATCGATAATGAAATTGGCGCATTATGTGACCGAGAGCATGACCTGAGTAGGCATGGTCAAGGAAGGTAGAATTTTCGATTTGTCAAATTCAGGGCCTCAAGGATTTGCCGAATTACACTCAATTGATGATTTACTCTCGCAAGGGAAATTAGACAACCTGCTGCGCTCGGAACAGAATCTTTACAACGGGCCCTCTCTTTCGCTGAATTCAACAAAATTACTCAGTCCAGTGTTTCACCCTCAAAAAATCTACTGCGCAGCTATAAACTATCTCTCACACAGCAAGGAACAAGATGTCAAACCACCTACCGAACCATACTTCTTCACCAAGTTTGGCAACACATTGATTGGACCTGACGATCCTATACTTATACCTCGATCTTCAAAGAAGGTGGATTGGGAAGTTGAGCTTGCAGTCGTGATTGGCAGAAAGGGTAAATACATCAAGAAAGACGAAGCGATGGGATACGTGGCAGGATATACGATTTCAAATGACATAAGCTACAGAGACCTGCAATTGCCGGTCGGCTACCCTCAGAAACTGAGTCCTCTTGGCCACAACTGGGTAAAGGGCAAGGGTTTGGATAATGCATTACCTTTGGGACCATGGCTAGTGACATCAGACGAAATGAGCGATCCTTACGCGAAGAGAATCTCGCTATCGGTAAACGGCTCAGTAAAGCAGGATGAGCGTATTGGTGAAATGGTATTCAAAATAGACCAGCTGATAGAATATCTGTCTGATGGGATTACTCTCATGCCCGGAGACGTAATATCCACGGGCACTCCTATGGGGGTGGCAGTCTTCACAGGTGCTCCTTTCCTCAGTGATGGCGATTTAGTCGAAGCGGAGATAGAAGGAATAGGCAAGCTGCGTAATTATGTGAAGAAGGAGTGATTTGAGCCTGAGAGTAGATTTTAGAAGATCGTTGGTATATTAGACCAAGGAGTGACATGTGTCGTGGGAGAAGAACGAGAGTGCGGTCGCCGGGATTTGAACCCGGGTTCTCAGCTTGGAGGGCTGACGTCCTAGACCAGGTTTTCCCATCTCTTGTAGAGACGACTGGACGACAACCGCGCGAAAAGTATCAGAGTTGCGAACGATATATCTAGTTTATTACAAAATGATATTGTGCCGCGAGCTCGTTTTGAGGCCATAAATTCCAAGGAGAAAATTGCTCTAAAATTATTTGAAAACTGGTTTGTAAGCTTTGAGGAAATCTGATTCCCTTAGGGAATTTCCTTGTGACGCACGTGTGAGACGTATGTAATTCCCGAAATGCTGGTCAGAGTTGTTGTTGTTACGATCAAAAGTTTGATTTGATGCTTTTTGCGAAATCCATTTTTCGAGAATACCCTTAAATAATGAATTCTCAAGAAAGCTCAAGCGGAGCTTTTTCAGAATTGGTAGCAGTCAGTCCAGAGCTTTCAATCGCAGCTGCGATCGTTATGGCTGGTGGTTTAATTGGAACGGGTGTGGCACAGCAGGGAATCGGTGCGGCTGGTATGGGCATCATCGCTGAGAAACAAGAAAAATTCGGACAGGTTCTGTTCTTCTTCGTGATTCCAGAGACGCTGTGGATAATC
>DAHVAI010000100.1 GCA_027314685.1 Nitrososphaerota archaeon
TAAACAACTCGATTGTCATCTCGCATCGAAAAGACGCAGACGGAATTTGCAGCGCGGCTCTGGTCAGGCAGTTTAGTGGCGCCGATGTTCTGTTGACAGATTACGGAGAGATGGTCGAGACCCTAGAGAGTGTCGGCGAGAATGCAGAGTACTACATCTGCGATCTTGGTTCAAACCAAAAGACTTTCGACGGTTTCATAGAGCAAACTAGGAGATTTGAAAAGTTTGGGAGGGTACACTACATTGATCATCACCCAATAACGGTTGATAACTTGGACATGCTCAAGAATACGGGCATTGACGTTTCGCATTCGACCGAAGAATGCGCCTCAATTTTGGTTTACAAAAAGTACGAAGATCAGCTGAAAGAGTCACCCACCATGAAGATTCTTGCTTGCTGCGGCGCGATCACGGACTACTTGGACACAAGGCCGTTCGCAAAGAAATTGATATCTTCGTTTGACAGACAGTTCTTGCTCTACGAAGCAACTGTACTATCATTTGCAATTTCGGTCATCGGGCGAGACCTGGTTCAAGGAACCTCGAGACTGATTGATTTGGCAAAGCAACTGGCGGAAGGTAAACTTCCACACGAAATTAAAGACGCTTCCAACTTGGCGCAGGAGCAGGCAAGGAACTCTGCGGAGCTTTTGAAATTAGCCAGGTTCCATGGAAAGCGTATGAAGAACTACGCTTATTTTCTCACCAATGAGTCGTCAACGGGAAACGTCGCAAACTTTCTGATTGGCGCTTTTGAAGTTCCGGTGGGGGTTGCGTTGAGGGAAGAAGAGCCTGACTATTACGAGATTTCGCTGCGCTCTATAGATGAATCTAAACACGACCTGGGCAAGATCATTGGCAAGATTGCTTTGAAACTTGACTCTTCTGGTGGCGGTCATCCTCATGCTTCTGGAGCAAGGATCAAAAAGGGTCAACTAGAGGAGTTTTTGTCACTTCTTGATGGCGAGCTGTCGTAAAGTTAAATCATGACTGCAGTATCACCCGCAGCGTCGGGTACTCAACAGACTGCTGGATTTCTGATCATTGCGCTTTCGATGGTCGAGATGTTCACGATACCAAAGGACTATTTCGTTCTCGGAAGCATCGTCTCGACTTCTTCGATGGCCCTGGTTGCGTTTCTGCTTACGGGCTTTAAAGGACTTTTTCGACCAAAGATCATATACTTTGTCCTGGCAGTAGCTGGAGCTGTCTTTCTTTACGTTGTTTTCCTTGGCGGAAACCTAGCAATACGAGCCCTCAACATTCCTGGCCTTTCTGCTTCTGGCGAGCAAAACATCTACGGTTTGTTTTCTGGTGCGTCTCTGCCACTCTTGATTGTAGTGCTAATCCTAGACGCCGTGGGGTTCGAATCTTATTTTCGAGGAAATCTGCTGGGTGCCTTCTCAAAGAGGATCGGGGTATTTTCCGTGCCGCTAGTTGCGGGTATGGACGCGGCCATACATCTGGCTACGTTGAACCCTCTGTTTCCTGCAACCACATTCGTCGCTGACTTGGTTTGGAGCGCCTACTTCTACAAGACCCGAGATCTAACAACGACGATACTGTTTCATTTCCTATGGGATCTTTTGATATTCGTGATTTTTCCGATTCGCTAGTTTTCTGCGCAAGGCCTAATAACCAGATTGTCATCGAATAGAAAAGCCAGGAAACGACTGGATCGGTGTTTAGAAAAAAGTGAGTGTTATGGCGCACGATTATGGCACGAATTGCAAAGACTGCGAGCGCTATCGAATACTGGGTGACGTGTGCGTAATCGAACATGGCAAGAAATTTCTCTGGGAATTTTGCAGGGACTTTGACCCGATTGTCAAGCTTCCCGACTACAAGGATCTAATGCGCACCGTAAAGCAAGAGCAGGCGCAAGAGCGCCAGAAGGTGCGTGAGAAGAAGGAACGTGAGAGAAAAAAGAAGCTCAAAGAAAGGATGGAGAAAAAGGAACAGAAAAAGAAGGAGCGTAGGGCTAGACTACGAAAAGTTAGGGAGCGAAAGAAAAAGCTCGAAGAAAAGCGTCTCGCAAAGTTAGCCAAGAAAAAAAAGGCCGCAACCGAACCCAAACAGACTGAAGACTCTACTGGTAGCGGCCAAACCGGGAGTTAGCTACATCTCGAAGACTCCGAGCACTGCATCATCTGCGAGAGCTACTGCGTAACCTGCAACCGCTCTGATGTCTCTGATTATTAGAGATAGTGCTATGGCTGTTCTCTCGGGGTGCCTCGGAATCATCAGAAAGGCTGTTTCGTAGAGCTTTCTCACGTAGACCATTCGGTCAACGAGAGTGCTTGCAACTAAGAGGTCCTTTTTCATGAGAGCGGAGAGAGACTGCTCCTGCATCTCTAGAGTTGTCTTCAACAGTTTTTGGATAGTCTGGATCATCTGATCTTCGAGTTTGCGGTCGACTTCTGCGACATGCTGTGCAATGCGCATGGCATAGTACCCCATACGTCCAAGTTCCCTTATTGCTATGATCTT
>DAHVAI010000101.1 GCA_027314685.1 Nitrososphaerota archaeon
GAGATCACCAATCAATCACCTGTACACTCTTCCAAATAATCTTGCTCAATTTATCGGTTGCCTATCATGGGCTCTGGCATGCTAGTCTTTACGCAACACTCGGGACGTGATCAGACGAAGGAAATCAGGCCCAAATTGCTGACTTATCTTCCGATCATGGATGGGTCACCCTTCAGTTTGAGTAATGTCCAAGCCCCCGCACATATTAGGGCTCCTTGGAATTGTCAAAGTGTGCGCCGATTCACGTGCTGCTTCTGCGTTCAATGTACCGGCATCTGCGTAATTGCCATGCCTGATATTCTGGTCGTCGAGAATTTCCCGTAAAATGAACTACCGTCAAAGTGCTTGAAATACGAAGATGGAGAACCAAGAGAGTAATTAGACTGACTGACTCCGAATTCGTTCTTTCCGCGTTGGCTTCGGGTGGCTCCATTTCAGGGATTGGGGGAAGGTTACCTCTCAAGACTGAATGTGGAGCTCTGCCTCCGCTGAATTGAGGCTGGGCATTAATTCATAGATATTTGTAGTGCCCTAACTCGAGTCAAAAGCATGATGCAGTCGCAAGTCGCGCTTTTCCAGAAAGGAATTTGGTTCAGAATTGTGCGTTCCCTTCTTGTCCGGTTTGGTCTGCAATCAATTTTATTTTGACAGGACGCTTGTTCAAGTGATATCCTTTTTTGTGTTACAGCTTCTTACCTTCTATCGATCGCAAGAAAAGCGATCTATTTCAACCGGTACTAACTGTGGATGGCTTTTGGTCGCCAGAAAGTGAGAGCTGATACCATCATCGCTGTTCCAAGTATGTTGAACGCTCTTCTCAGGTTGTATGCGAGCACGGTGAATCCGAGCTCTCCATTCACTTTTCGTAGATCTTTCATGAGGAGGTAGTCCTGCTCAAAGTTTCTTTTCATTGTTCCAGAAGTGTGTTCCGCGAGTTCCTTCCGCATTCGAATGATCTCCTGCCCCTTTTCTGTCATAATGCTATCTCTCGTCCATTTGTCAATGACTTCTTGGTGCTCCCATCTGTGTATTCTCCTGCCTTCCTCTGCGGTGGTACACTGTGGTTTGAATGTGCACGACCTACACATGTTTGTCGTGTAGATCTTCATTATTTTGATTCCTCCCACCTTTTTTTCTGTTCTCTATCCTTTTGAAGGTCATCTCGTTCCCCGCAGTAGACAGACTCAATGTGACGACTGACACCGGATACCGTGATGCTGAAGAAATCAAAGATTGCGTTGAAAGAAGAATCACGCCTTACATCCCAGAATCTGCACCACCAAACCCCAAGAAGAGTACCAGAGTCCAAGCGCGAGAGTTCTACGAGAACAGATTCGTATATGAAAAAGAGACTGACACATTCACCTGCCCTGCGGGAATGCAAATGGAATTCTGGAGATGAAAGCAAAAATTCAGCAGCATTCCAGCTGTGATTGAAAGCGTTGAAAGAGCAGTGAATGAGGCAGCGCGCAGAATGGAGTTAGTGACTCTTTACAGACAGACATCGAATACAGTCAATGGCCTCAACAACCTGCACGCACGAGAAATTTTAGGTAGCGGAGCAAAGTGATGGCCGCGGCAACATTTGCGTTTGCAGAAATTTATCGCGCCACCGGTTCGGAGTAGGTTATTGCAGAAATATGTGCAAATACCATTTTTCGTCCTTTTTGTCAAGGCTATATAGCACCCCAAATAACAAAATTCAGATTCCAATGTAATAGCTATCTGAAGCAATCGCCATTGTACGCAAGCTTATCGACATTGATATTCCCCAATTTTATCTCTAAATTCCTGGCGCAAAAAATGTCTATTTGCGAAGACGTACGGATCCAGAAAAGAGGAGGTTTGGGACAGACCGTTGATCTGTACAACGAGTAACTGATCGCCTAATTCAAAGCAGTCCTTCACAATCGTTATTAGGACGGTGTGGCATATCCAAGAGTAGTTGTGTAGTTATGTGATATCATACAATAAAAGAAGCGATATTTCGATGGAAACGGCGAGAAGGTCAACTTTCAACGCGAGCCGTTTGAGACTCAAATACCGCTTCAGGATTGTAGCGACTTTAGGAGGAGAAGCCCTCAATCCTCTGTGGGGAGGCGCTTAGCGTCAATTGAGGATAGCTGATGCTCATTGAAAAGAATCAAATGTCATTTTTTCCGAATTGGATATTCGAATGGAAAAGAAAAATGGGTAGCTTTCGGAAGCCGAAGCGTACCAGACCTGACCATTTCAAAAATGAAAAAGCGAATCGCAAAATCCGAGAAGGAAGGAAATCTGTCGAGACAGACTGTTGCGATATGGTACATGGGAAAATTGATATTATCGGAATTTTAGTTTCTCTCAAAAAGAATCTTATCTGCGCTGTCAGTCATGAAGCGCAACATCCTGCCAAGTGAGATCAAATTTTGTTGCAATCCCGGATCTAAAACTACTGTAGTGGCAGCAGAAGCTAGTGCCTTGATTATAAGTATGGAATCTAGCGAAGGTGGGAAGAATAGTAAACGGACACGCGACTTCTGAAAAGACTAATTCCGAGAAATTGAGGTTTTCAAAGCACACTAAATCTGATCATAACTTTATCCACATCGATTGAAACACGTCAATTTATGGCGTCTCGAAGATTCTTAAGTGCGTAACCAATTATATGTAATCCCCAATTCCGATGTGGCATGAACAACAAAGGTCCGAACAGAAGGAAAAATGTCATGAAGAAAGTCACTGAGCGCAAGAAAGATTTCACTACTACTATTCTTGTAGACGAGACTCCAAAAGAAGTTTTCAAGGCTGTCAGCAATGTCCGCGGATGGTGGAATTCAGCAGGTTTTAAGGGAAATTCGCAAAAACTAAACGATGAGTTTGAAGTTCGCTTCGGGGATGTGCATTATTCCAAGCAGAAATTGATAGAGGTAATCCCTGACAGAAGAGTCGCCTGGCTCGTGACTGATAGTCGCTTGAGTTTTCTCAAAGACAAAAGCGAATGGGCCGGCACAAAGATTGTCTTTGACATCTCTAAACAGGGAGAGAAAACGCAGCTCCGCTTTACTCATGAAGGCTTGGTTCCTAAGATTGAGTGTTATGATGCGTGCTCACCGGCATGGACTCAATATGTGCGTAATAGTTTACTGAGCCTGATAACAACGGGCAAAGGGCATCCGGACTAGGATTACATCACTACCTTGACCGAGCGCAAGTCCGTGCGATTTGACAACGGGTTAACGAGGATCAACCTTGGAGATTTGAATACGCCAATTACTATGACGCACCAGTGCTCCGCACAAACACGCTACTCCGTCATTCAAGCAAAGAGTAAGAAAAGACACTCACTCCCTAAGCGAAACTTAAGCGTCTTCGGAACAAGGCAAACTATCAAAGTAGACGAGCCTTCTTTTCTCTCATAAAAGAAAACCAAAGACTTTCAGTGCAACTGCTTCAAACGAGATTACGACTACAAACTACTTGGTACATGCAAGGCTCAAGATCTTCTCCAAAAGCTAGATGAAGCATGGAAAGCAACCTTCTATCTAGACTATGATTGATGATCATGGAATCCTGCCGATCGCACCAATATCGCCAATAATGAAATGAATAGTTTCTAAGAATGGAGAATTGTTAGGGTAATATGTTCAGAACAAACAGTCACAACTTTTATTACGATGTGATGGAGAGGGCATTCATATCGGTACTCCATGAATCCACTACTAGAGTTTTCACCCTGCGCTCTTTGTGAACTGATTGATTCTGAGATGAAATCGCGAGAACTGGATGCAGAAGAATCATTGATTTACCGCCACCACATGCGTGTCCATCACGGCATGACCGTTTAATCTTCTTCTAGCTTCATTTGACTGCATATCATTCTTGTCGTTCGTCGTCCTAGTTTATCATTGCGCAGACAACCATCACTCGTTTGGCATTTGCGCTGCATCCACGTATCTTTGTGTATACCAAGGCAAAAAACAATCGTTCAATCCCGC
>DAHVAI010000102.1 GCA_027314685.1 Nitrososphaerota archaeon
AATCACATCAAACACAATAAATCTTGAACATCAAGAGAAGCATGATCACCAGAAACTCCAAACGCTTCCAAATCGCAATGGCGTGACGCCGTCTCATCATTTCTTATATGAAGGCTTCGTGGGTCTCCGATTTAGAGGCTGCTTCCCGTCCTTTAGGAGTTAACTCAAGACATGTGCGCTTTCGACTCAAATCCGAAACAGAGACATATCCGCCTCTCAGCAATAGTCGTAAGATTATTAGTTCTGTTTCAGGATTGTAGGAACGGCTAACTCGAATAGCAGAGAGATCTCCTATCATTCTTGCTCCATCTTCTAGCCAACTAAAATATAGCCACAGTAGATTCTGCGACTCTTTGCCATCTATTCGTATCTTTGATGTCTTGACAAATTTCGACAATGACTGTAAGAATTGAGCCTCTATGTAGTCCTTCCCAACATGAGTGTAGATAACATCGGCCTGCACTAAGAACCTCTCAACCATAGAATGGAACACCTCTAGCAACCTCGGAAGATCTCTCAATATGTCAGCAATCTCAGTAGCCTTGGTACTGAAATAGGTTCCTCGGTCGCGATGTGCCCTACGATCATCTAGCGAAAAAGCCAGTCCTAGACTCTCATTGAACTTCTGGCGCTCTACTTTAGAAAGGATATCACCGAAAAGAATCTTCGAGATGCTTCCCTCACTAAGAATCTTGACATATTCACTCCTTGAAACATCGTACAAAAAGTTCTCATCCAGTGAACGCTTAGTCCTTGGATGACCCCTGTCGGACAACTTAATCACCGATTCTCTGACATCTTTGGGAAGTCTATCAAAGGCAGAGTTCCCCCACGCCGCCCTCAATCCTACAAAACAGTTTGCCCTAATCCTTGTCTCTAGCAGTTCGCATGAACCATCGACGACTTGTGTGTAGGCGAATTGAAAAAACATCTGGCGCAAATTGTTTACAGCCAGAAATTCCTCGGAGCTTAGTAGTCTACCTGACAGACGGCATATACTCTCTCCTTGTAGATACTCTCTAAGGTCAGTCAACAACTGTACAATGATCGCATTATGATCCGTCAATCTCCCATAAAATTCAGTCTCATTGATGGGCAAATGAAATGCTTCCTTCGAAAATGAGAGAATCTGCCGGATGTTCTCAGGAGCGAGCCAAGAGTTTGAGTATTCTGTCACAAAGTCGATATCAGCGCGCAAGTCCCCCAGCGCCACTTCACACAGTGAACGCAAGAGCAACTCGATGGGTTTTGCGAAGTGAGTTTCATCTACGCTCCGCCACTGTGCCTGCTGCGTAGACTCAACTATCTCAGTGAGGAGCTTTAGACACTTTTCGAGAGGATCTACAAGTTTGGGCCATTGGTCTTTCCAAGCTGGAATGAATGAAGCAAGCATTTGGCGAGGTTGATCGTATAAGACTTCAGACTCAGAGCGTCGTGCCCTCTTTACCTCTTCAAATGTTGCCCGGATAACTGTCCGAGCTGAAATACTCAGACGTTGCGCTATGTCAACGACCGCTTTCTTTAGTTCAGGCGATAAAGTCCACTCAAATGTGTCTGGTCCATTGACCCTTCGCTGACTGATCAAGTTATGCTTCCGAAGCAAGAAGAAAGCAGGGCGAGATTCGTGATAGAGTGTGCCCTGTTCTGAAATTCCCCCTTTCTCTAAAATGCCAACTAAGGAGTTTCTACATGCCTCCCTCATTGCTATCTCATCACCAATTTCCTCTAGAAGTGCTTTCACTTTGCGGCCTATGTTAAGGCCAAACATTATTGCCTGAACACCTTCTACAGTCTCAATATGAAGTGTGACTACAATCCCAACTTCGGAGAATGCACGTTCTCCCAAACGACGACTTATATCTTTTAAGAAATCCCTAATGACAAGCGGCCGTTGGAGTCTCTGAGACAGTATCTGATACGATCTGCGCAAGCCTTGGACATCTATTGTAGGAGCTAAAACCGAATTGCTTGAATATGCCTTAATTCTTCGCTGCACAGCTTCCACGGCAAAGTTTTCTGTAAGAGGAGGAATTGTGTCACTTCTGTAAAAGCTGCCTGAAAGAGATGGAGATTGTTCAAGTTCTCGATCCCATAGGGGGGAACCTGCAACAAGAAATCCTAGTTTGATTCCCAAACCGGAAAAGTATTCCTGTACATTTTGCAGTTGTTTCATGAAATTAAACACCGGTTTGAATTCAAGTGACTCCTTATGCAGGCCATCTACCGTCACGATAAAACCACTCGAACCAGTTTGCGGTTGAAGAGACTTAAGCAGGTTTCCAGTTAGCGATTGAAGGTCGAGGTTGAGAAGTTCTTTCCGGGGATCTTCACCAAATCTCGAGAGATAGAGAGTAGATAGTGAATCACACATCTTGATCAGCAATGCCTTGGTTAGATTTTCAACTGGATCGAATATGACGAATTTCACCTCTATGGGAGTGATGCCATGGCTTCCAGCGGTAGCAGCGATATATTCTAATAACGTGCTCTTACCTGATCCAAACTCCCCGCTAATCAATATCGCTTTCCCCAATAGCATCTCAGGATCGCTGTTCACTTCTCTTACGTACTTCTGGAAGAATGGAGTGATTACAATGATGTCATCGTACTTCTCTTTGGGAAACGTTTCAAGACCAGTGAAGTTGGGAAATGGATCGCCAGTCAATCCTATCTCTCTGTACCAGCTAAGAGAATCGGCGCTCGTTACCGAGGGCTGGGCAGGTGGCAACTGCCTAACAAGTTCCTTGGCTGAAGTGGAAGGAAGAATGGAGTCGAGATCGCTTTGAAACTTCTCAAGTTGTCGCTTTTCCTCTTCAATCTGATTTCTTAAACGAGCAAGCTCTTCTTGCTCGGCAAGTATCTCTTCTCTAGCCCGGGTTTGAGCTTGCCTTTTGAGTATCTCCTCCAGCCGCCCAATGAACTCTTCCTGCGATATTTTGCCCAGTTCCTCCGGTTTAATGACGCTGTCGGACTGTTTCTTTTTAGACTGATAACGAAACTCAAGGTCTTCCTTATGAATGGTCTCTTTGATGAAAGGAATTGAGTTCATTGTCGAAATGAAAGATTCAAGAGCAGTATCATGTGCCTTGAGGTACAACAATACAATTTCGTGAGCAACGTCAGGAATTGTAAATCTTTCCCAGGACTGCAGATTGTGCTTGAACTGAAAATCAGATCGTAACTTCGTTACCACTTTATTGGTTGCCTGAGGGGAAGACAGAAAGTTAATATTCTCGCGGCAAAATTTCCGAATAGCTTCTGTTTTATCCACAAGCCATAATACCTTCAGTAGCTAACATAGTTTTTGCAACAATTCAGGGAATTTGAAATTCACTATAGGTTCCACGGCAAACTATCAGGACGAAGATCGAGAGTGAAGCCTTACGAACTGTGACAGCTACTTTACGCTCTCGTAAACGGTTGCTACTGTGGCGTTGCTGGAATTAGCACTTCTAACAGGCACGTACACTCGTTGGTATTGCTCTCCTTCATAGGCGTCTAAAACCTTGTATGCTACACGATCGGGAGGAATTTGGTAGAGCTTAACGTCAATCTGCTTACCATTTCTGACTCATGAGAATCGAAAGAGCCCGTTAATGCGGTATATCTCGCCTTCAACATTCCAAGCACCATCTATGATATGTGGTCCTTCGATATAACTCGTGATCAATTCAGAATTCTTCAACGTGCCATAAGTTGCTATACGTTCTCTGGGTTGATCCACTAGAATCTCCAAAAGGAACTCCAAAATTGGATGAACTAATTTGCAGACTTGCTTGTCTTTCTCGGCCTTTTTATAATCATGACCATGTGGGGTTTTTCCTCCATGAGCTATATTCGATCTAATTGTGTAAAGGAGGTTTGCGAGTCTATCAAGGAGGTCACTATGTGTTAGGTCCGAATTTTAGTATCTTTGAAATCCATTATAGAGGCTTTTATGAGCTTTAGTAGATTTATTTCTTTGACTATCAGTGATAGAGGCTGTCGCGGACTCCTCAAAAGTTGAATCGCTAGCAAAGATAAATTATAGAATAGAATGAATAAAGATGAAAGCTAGTGTGAACGATGGCAAAGGAACTGGATGCGGCAGTGCACCAGTTCCTCGACAGGCCCATCGATGATTAGATTGCATTCCTCATCGTCGATGCTTCATATTTCAAGGTGAGGGACGGAGCAAGATACGTGTCAAAGGCACTGTTTGTCGTTGCCGGTATTCAAGCAGACGGCAACAGGGAGTTACTCGGTGCAAAGATTGCAGACGGCGAGGACGGGCTGCTCTGGGAAGGGTACTTCGACGAACTGAAGGCAAGGGGCCTTCACGGCGTCAGGATGGTCATCTCGGACGGACACAGGGGAATAATACAGGCAGTGCAGCACTCGTTTACGGGTGCTGCATGGCAACTATGCCAGGTGCACTTCATGAGGAACATTCTGAAGACAATGGCGAAGAAGCACTGGCCGGAGGTGTCTTATGAGATGAAGGCAGCCGACATGCTTGACCGCTACCATGACTCGCTCTTCAACTACACAGCCTTTCCAAGGCAGTACTGGAGAAGGCTGCGCACAACAAACATGCTTGAACGCATAAACCTGGAGCTGAAGAGAAGGACACGGAAAGTCGGTGCCTTTCCGGGTGAGCAGTCGCTGCTGCGACTGACGGTGTCCATACTGATGGACATAAACGAGGAGTGGGTGACGGGAAGAAAATATCTT
>DAHVAI010000107.1 GCA_027314685.1 Nitrososphaerota archaeon
ATCTTGAGAAAATCGCAGAGGAGCAGCAGGCAGCACCGGCAGCTCCAGCACCAGCCAAACCAGCGGTAGGCGGAGCTAGACCCACCATTGGAACTCCAGTCGGCGCGAAACCATCTGTAGGAACTCCTGCAGGCGCAAAGCCAACAGTCGGCTCACCAGTTGCTTCAAGACCTTCCGTCGGAGTTCCTGTCGGCAAACCTACAGTTGGAACTCCCGCGCAACCAAGCACTCAACAGCCAGCCGAGAACGCACCGGCTGCAAACACTGCGACATCGCCACCAACTCAGCCGTCTGGAAGACCAAGAATCGGCAAGCCGCTGACGGAAGAAAAATCCTAGAACCAATGACGTTTTCTAAAGTACAGGAAAAGAATTCCTGCAGGCACGATAGAAGCTAACATAGTGAGCCAGAACATCGTATAGACACAAAAAAGTTGGGCGGGCCGGGAACTAGTGCTCCGGGCATCGGTATGTTCATTCCGTATATCGTGCCGATGACAACAGCCGGGATGGTCAGAGTTGATACCAGCGTGAGAATCGACAGCACATTGTTTGTGGTCTCGATACTGAGAATGTTGTCTGTGTCCTTGTAGATTTCGATCGTTTCCTTTGACTGCTCTAAGGTCTCCCAAGTCTTTTCAATGTGATCTACCACATCGCCAAAGTACTCTGACAGGGCCTCATTTCTGGCGAATCGCTGCGATTTGATTGCTAGCTCAGCCAGAAGTCTGCGCATTGGCGAGATCATTCGCCTGAGATTTACGATTCTCCGGCGCTGGAAGCTAAGCTGCGCAAATGGATTGCTTCTCGTCAAACACCCGGTCGGAGATGTCTTCGAGGTTTTCCTCCACCTTCTGAAGGAACGGGAAGAGATTGTCTACGAGTGGGTCAAGAATCTGGTAGATGAGGCGCGCAGATGATTTCTTAAGCGAATCTAGTTGTGCAGCGCTCTGTTGGTAATTCTGAAACAACTTCGTAACAGTATCTAGGTTTGGTTCGTGAATGCTTATGAGAAAATTATTGCCCAAGAAGAACGAAATCTGACTTGTGGTGATTCCAAGGTTGCTCTTGGCACTGACAGGAAAGTGGAAGAGGACGAAAATATTCTCGTTATGATCGTCCATCTTCGAAAGCTTTCTCTTTGAAAGGCTGTCTTCGACGTTTAGCTGATGAAGAGAAAACTTTTGCGCGAGTGTCTCAACCTCTTTTTTTTCGGGCTCTCGACATCGAGCCATTCGAGTCCATTGTGAGACAGTGATCTAATCATGACCAGCCATACTCTTTCGAGCTTTTGAAGATGGCGCTTTTGCTCTAAACTTGGGGTTTGTTCTAGAATAGTAATCGCAAATTCTTCTCAACGGGCAGGTAGTGCACTTTGGATTTCTGGGCAGGCAAACACTCTGCCCGAATGTCACGAATAGCTCGTTTACAGCGAGCCAGTCCCTCTGTCCGTAGAGTTCCAGAAGCTCCTTCTCCGTATCTTCAGGATTCTTTGTATTCACGATTCCTATCCTGTTTGATATCCTGTGAACGTGAACGTCAACCGGTATCGCCGGAAGGTTAAACCCGTAGACAAGAACGCAGCCGGCTGTCTTTCTCCCGACCCCTGGAAGCTCCAACAGCTTGTCATAGGTGTTTGGTACCTTGCCGTTGAACTTTGAATTAATTTCCTTTGAGGCCGCAATGATTTTCTTGGTCTTCCCCTTGTAGTAATTCACCGGCCGGATTATTTTGGCAACTGAAGAGTATCTTGCACTTGCGAGAGAATTCGCATCAGGATATTCCTTGAACAGGAGGTCTGAAACTTTCTCGGTAACCGGGTCTCTGGTCCTCGCAGAGAGAATCGTCGAAACCAGTATCCTGAACGGGTCTTCAGCCTTGTCCCTGATGTTCGAAAGGGCAGTCTTGAAGGAAACGCTCTTTCTCATTCCTTTTAGTGCTCTTCGAGCCTTTACCTTCTGGCCTTGAGACATCATAGAATCCTAGCTGTTTTCAATCGGGACTGCCATAGCTCGCGCGGGCGAGCCATCACCACCCTGAAGTTTTATCGGAAGGCAGACAAAGAATATCCGTTTCCCAGCAAACTGAGCCAAACCATCATTGAGCGATTCGATGATGTATATCCCATTTCTTAGAAGAGTCTTGTGCGCGACGGGTTCGGGCACGCCAAACTTTTCAACGCTCATGAAATCAATTCCGACTGCCCTCACCTTCCTCGAAACAAGGTAGTCTGCCCCGCTAGCTGATAGATATGTGAAGTTCTTCCTCATCTTCTCGTCCTCCCAGAGTTTGCTGCATCCTGTATAGCAGATCACGATATCATCAGCCTGCACATTCCCCTCAAGTAACGGAGCAAGGTCCTGCTCCGTAATCCCGCTTCCAGTAGGCAGTCTGGAAAGGTCTGCAACATACGCCTCCCCAACGAACTTTGTAACCGGTATCTTTTCCAACGAAATTCCTCCTAGAACAAAGTGAATCGGAGCATCAACATGCGTGCCCGTGTGAGAGCCCAGCGCCAATCTGGTGAGGTTTACCCCATTTTTCTCGATCGTGGAGTAACTTTCAAAACAAGGCGCAGGATCTCCCGGATAGATCGGCATCCCATTTGCGAGGTTGTGCGTCAGATCCACTGCCTGCTCAAACTTGTACTTCATGAATATGATCTAGGACGACAGCGTCTTACGCGTTTCTAAAACATGATCCTACTATCAACTACCTAACCAAATTTTCATCCATACTGGTTGCTATGATACAGAATGCCCTATTCCTACGCTAGAATGTCAGTCTTATGTTTCAATTTCGTATTGAGCATTTGGAATTGGTGATAACAGAACCTAATAGATAGCATTGAAAGCTGGTCCAGGTACAGAGAAAATACAAACTGAACGCAACACGTGGACCTGATCTCAAAGCTGATATGTCACTTCTTTCCCGGAATGTTTGATCAATCAATTGAAATTCGAAGGCATCTGGTGCCCGATGGCTACGCCACTAAAAAAGGACGGTAGTTTTGACTCTGCTACGACAAAGCGCTACGTGGATTATCTGATAGACGACGGAATAGACGGACTGTTTCCTCTTGGCACTACCGGCGAGTTTGCATTGCTTTCGGACGGGGAGCGTAGAAAAGTCGCGGAGGCCGTCGTTGACCATGCCAATTCTCGCGTTCCGGTCGCAATCGGAGTATCAGACCCGTGCATAGAGAATGTGGTCAACAACTCGAGGGTTGCAAAGGACATCGGAGCGGACGCCGTCGTCGCTACTCCTCCTTACTTCTACACTGTGACTGACGAAGCAATCTACGAATTTTACAAGACAATCTCAAAAAAAGTAGATCTGCCGCTGCTTGCTTACAACATTCCAGAGTGGTCGTACAACTACATTCCTCCAAGCATCGTAAAACGCCTAGCTGACGAAAAATTGATCGCCGGATTAAAGTACACCCAGTACAACTTTCTTAACCTGCTAAAATTCCACGAAGTTACGAATGGAAAGATTGCGGTATTCACCGGCTCTGACGCGCTCACCTATTCAAATCTGGAATTCGGCGGCGCGGGCGCGGTCATCGGGATTTCAAATGTGATACCAAAGGAAGCTTCGATGATCTACGACGAATACAAAAAGGGCAATCTAAAGAAAGCAAAAGACATCCAAGCAAAGGCCCTCCCAGTGATCGAGGCAATAGGTCTGGGAAAGTATCCGGCAGGTCTGAAAGAGGCGATGAAGCTTGTCGGAATGCCTGTGGGAGATGTAAAGCCTCCGTTGCTACCTGCAACTCGAGAAGAGAAAAAGCAGATCAAAGAGCTCTTGAGCCGGGCAGGTCTGATCAAAGCCAGATCCTAAACTTTAGATATCTGCATGCGCCTAAACTGCTCGAGCGTAATCTCCTTTGACTTGATGAATGCAATAATCCGGCGAGAGCTAAATTCGCACTTTTCGCAGATCCAGGCCGAACAGACTGCGCAGTATTTTACTTCCTTGACAGAAGTATCATCAAGCGTCAGCCTGCACACGTCGCAGACTCCTTGTGGCATTCTATTAGGGATCCGCAATGTGTCTCTTTGAGCTTTGTGCAGAAGCTCGCTAGTCACTGTTATTGATGGAATGGGTGCTAGCTTGTTTTTTGGGAGCCGCGCTTTCCATGTACCCGTCGGATGTCTCCTCGAACATTCTCTTCAGGGCTTCTACTGCATTCTCAACGTAGCACTGTTTTGCCATGCTCGCGCCATTCTCGCCCATCTTGATCGTCTTCTCAGGCGAGGCAAGCATGAGATCAAGTTTCCCTGCGCAGTCTGCGTAATCTAGTGAATTGAATGTGTAGCCGTTCACCTCGTTGTGGACAAGTTCGGAAACGCCGGCCCCAATGCTGACCAGGCAGGCTTTCTTATGGAGCCAGCCTTCCACGGCGGTTAGGTTAAAACCTTCAAGCTTCGACGGGACGACCACTAGCTCTGACATTGAGTACAACGTGTTTAGCTCGTCGTGGTTCACGTGTCCTGTGAAAACGACCCTGTCATTCACTCCAAGCTCAGAGACAATATTTTCCAGATTGCTCCTCCAGTTGATCGATTTTGGATGGCCCAGCCCTCCCTTTGTGCTTCCTGTGAAGCTTCCGTTCCCAGCAAGCACAAGCTTTGCATTGGGATACTTGTTTGAAATTGAAGCTAGCGCCCTGATCGCGACATCCTGACCTTTTATCGGGTCCATTCTTGCAACCACAAGAAGAATTCTCTCGCCATTCTTCAGGGAGAATTTGGATTTGGTCTGCTCCATTGAGTTCTCCGAAGCCTGCGACCACTCTTTTTCGTCCAAGTATGGATACATCGCGTATGCTCTACCGCTGTAGCCTGCATGTATAAGGCCCTGCAGGTCTCTCTTTGTGCTTACGACGATCGAGTCAAACCCCTCAATGCTCTTGACTACGAGTGTCCGGAGCCTGTCTGACACCTTTTCCAGGTCAAACGGTATGTGCCATCTAAGTATCGCAGGCGCAGAAGGACCTATCAGGTTCCCGACGTGTAGCTGTTGGAAATCATGTATCCAAAAGAGGTCGACGTTCTTCAACATCTCCAGCATTATCTTCGTGCAAAGCCAGTTGTATCCGACGTAAGCTTCATACTCCTGAGCCTTGAAAGAGAGAGTTCCCAGGCCGTGTATCTCGTTCCAGATACCTTCCTTGAAATTGGCGTAGAGCGATAGTTGCTCTCTCTCAAGCCATACGTTGTAGAGACTTGCAATTCCTGCGTCAATACGCTCTGGCGATCCGGGGCCAAGAGATACCCAGGTTGGTTTGTCTATAATCCCCTGATCTATCATCTGCTTCACGGCTGGGCGAAGCATCGTGGTCACACCGCCCGGACTGTAATCATAGTCAGCGCCCTCGACTAACTCGGAGAGCCTTATCGCCTCAATATTGCCGGGATATTTTTCGAGAAGCTCATGATATGGTACTTTGAACCGTACAAGAGGGGTTTGTGAGTTGATGCAGAGCTTGAGCTTTCTTGCCAATTGAATCATCACGTGTTTCGAATCAGATTTCGACTTTCCGTGCTTAGCTCCCCTTGGCTTGTGCCCCTTCTTTGAGCGCAGTAACCGATTTCTCAAGATCCAGGAGAATTGCACTTCTGGCGGGTGGTTCGTAAGCTCCTCTACAAACCGCTTCGATCACAACCACGACATCTGTAGGCGTGATGTTTTCGATGTTGACGCTAACAGTTTCTGGCTTTGTAACCCAAGAGTTCTTCACAACTACTGTTTGGATCAGCTGGACTAGCGAACTTGAGTCAACCGGCTTTGCCACGTCATAACGGACCCTGACCAACCTTTCACTCGTCTTGTGATCTATTACTGAAGCTTGAATGACTGTGCTATTGGGTAGTCTGACCACTATGCCGTCATCAAGACGTACAGTTGTATAGTTGAGCCTGATATCCTCAACCACACCTGTATAGCCCGGAATAAGCAAGTTGTCCGAGAAGAATTTTGGCGGATATGAAGGAAGCGCAAACCCCCACTGCCAAGTTGAAAGCGTTATTCTCTCTCCGACGAGGAAGGGTCTGGATGTCAATATGAGCAAGCCCGCAAATATGTTCGAAAGTGTCTGCTGGCTAGCCAACCCGAGAACTAGACCAGTGAATGTGCCACTGGCGAGAAGATCAGTGCCAGATACACCAGCAATCGCGAGGACAACAAACGCGAGCAGTATGAAGCCGAAATACCTGAATGCGGTTGCTACAGTTGCGCCTCTTTCACTTCCAGATGTCTTTGTAATCAACTTTCGAAGTTCGCCTGCCACAGCGCTGATAGCAAGATAGCCCAAAACGATTGCGACCACTATTTTGATCGCGAGAGTCAGACTGAAAGGAAGCTGCACTGCAAAAAATGTGAGATAGTACAGAATCACTATTCCTGCAATCACCAATACGATTGCTTGCAATATTTTCATGGATATTGTCTGTGCTTTTGTTTGCATGGGGTGTAAGATCAACTTTTTCGTTTTATATCTTATCGTTATACGCGAAGGCAGACTAGTTAGTCTGAAACGCTCTTTAACATATCATAATGTTTAGATAAATCTTCACGATAAATTCGTGATGTTGACCGGATGTGGTAGTTGGCAAACGCCTAGTCGGGAGAAGGTCTGTCTAGATATGTATCGAGCCGCCTACGTGGTTCGCAACGAAAAGATAGCGATGCTGCTAGTCGATCCAATGCGCAGGACAATATTAAATCTCCTGGCGGACGACGCATACACTCAGTCCCAGATTGCTCAGGCAGTCGGGCTGACAGATGCATCGGTTGGCCACCACCTGAAGATCCTTGCGAATGCAAAGCTAGCGCGAGTTGTTCGTAGAGAGGAAGAATCTCATGGCATAATGCAAAGCTTCTATCGGTCAATTGCACTGTGCATAGTCGTAGATACAAAACACATGTCAGATTCTATATCAAAATATTTTTTCCCGATCAATATAGAAAGAATCAGAGGAGCGATTGCATGCTTGGGAAAAGGAGGAAAGCGCTTCAAGAACATCAATACTCCTTTTGTGGAGAGCATTGCCGAGAAGCTTGTTCTTGCAATAGCAAGGGAAGCAGAGAAAATGGGGAGCAAGAAGGTAAATTCTGATAGGGAAACAGTTACAATTTCGATCTATGGCAAAGCTCTACAGAGCGTTTTGAAGTCCTAGAGAGATGATTGTTACTATGACGGTATGTTTGCTAAATTTAACTTTGAACCCAAAGAGTTACACGCGCTCTTAGAAAACTGCAATTTTGTAAGGAAGACTGTCGGTTGCGAAGGGCTGGAAGCGCTGCGGGACAAATCTACTCAGGAGACGAATGATTTGGTGCAAGACTCCGAAGCCATCACAACCGTAGACCTAACGAAGGTTTACCCCGGTAACTTGGCCGCGGTTGATCACCTATCCATATCAGTCAAACGCGCAGAGATTTTTGGTTTTTTGGGAATGAATGGAGCAGGCAAGACGACGACAATCAAGATGCTTTCCACGCTGATACCACCGACTTCAGGGTCGGTTCGAGTCTTCGGTTTCGATGCTTCAACCCAAGGTCTGGAAATTCGAAAGAGGATCGGAGTCGTCCAACAGAAGGAGAGCTATGACAGAAACCTCACTGTCATGGCCTCGCTTCGACTATACGCATCGCTCTGGGGAATCTCAAGGGAAAACGCGAGTGATCGGATTGAAAGACAGCTAGCCCAGTTCGGTTTGGAAGAGTACAAGAACAGGATGGTTCGCTGGCTCTCTTTTGGCCTCAGAAGGAGGCTGCAGGTTGCCCGAGAGTTTCTGCACGACTCTTCTCTATTGATTTTGGACGAGCCAACTTCCGGAATGGACGTGCTAGCTAGGCATTCATTCCTAGATCTTTGCAAGGAAACAATCAGGGACGGCAAGACGACGCTATTCTACACTACGCACATAGTCTCCGAAGCAGAATATCTGTGCGACAGAGTCGCGATAATTGATCACGGTAAAATCATTGCGATGGATACCCCGCTAGAATTGAAAAAGCGATACGGTGGATTCAGGACGGTCTCGGTAGTCGCCAAAGATTCTTCTGACCTTCACAAATTCGCAACTTTCGCTGACGGTCTCGCCTCGTCGAGTGTTCAGTCAAAGGAGGTAAACGAGAAAGACAACGAGCTTCGGCTACTTTCCAAGGATCCTTTCAAGCTTGCGTATGACATTTCGACATTGCTCGTGAGCAACGGCTACGACCCAGAGTCGATCTCGATAGTTGAGCCATCGCTGGAAAATGTGATCCTTAGCCTTCTGGGTAAGAAAAATCAAGCAGGTTGAATACGAACGGCCTTTTCCTTTTTCAGCAACGTAGTTAGATTGACGTTTAGGAATTTCAGGGCGTCACTTGATCGAGAGTTTCTAGTGATACAGCTAGTCCTGCCGCTCTTTTTCATATTCGTTGCTGGATTTGGATATATGTTGATCATTCCTCCAGTTGAGGGCGTTAGTTACGAGACGTTCCTTGCAACAGGGGCGGTCGCGATGACTGTCATGTCTTCTAGCATGCTTTCAGGTACGATGATGTGGTTTGATCGAAACTTTGGCATGTTCGAGCAGATCCTCATGGGACCATTCACGAGGCTGCAATACATCTTGAGCGTTGTCCTGACCGTCATAATCACGGGACTGATCAGCGCATTCGTGATTTTTCTGATCTCGCTTACAGTCGCAAAGGGAGTGAACTTGAATTTAACAAGCATGCTCTCCCTGACTGGTTATCTCATCCTAGGATCGTTGTTCTTTGGGAATTTTGGTATCTTGGTCTCACTAAGGGTAAAGTCCAGCGAGGCGCTCGCTGCGAGCATGAATCTAATGTTCTTCCTCTTTACCTTCCTAAGTTCCGTATTCTATCCAAGCCACAGTAAGTACATCGTGTTGCAAGTGATATTTCAGATCAACCCTCTTACCTACGTGGCAGATCTCGTGAGAAACGCGATGATTAGCATAAAGGGGTTCAACTTACTGCTGGAATTGCTAGCTCTAGTAGTGGAAGGGGCAGTTATGACCTTCCTTGCATCTAGAGCCATAGGGAAAATCGAGCTCTAGTAATATGACACTTTCTTACTAGAATTCGATTTCCTTTCCAGATCGCCCGTCTATCCAGAGATATCTCTTCTTTCTGTTGAGTATCAATTCAGCTAGGTAGACAGGATAGTACACCTGCCTGAAGCTCTCGAGGTCTGCCCCGTCCCACATTCCTTTTACGACATCTCGCACATCATTTTCCTTTATCTTCAATTTCGCAAGCTTGAATCCTTGAGAGGTGTCAAGTTCATTCAGCTTTAGCAGAGGTTCTGAGCCAAGTTCTATCTTTGGAACATCTGCAAGTCTTCGATACATCTTGGCCCTTCCCATCTTTGAAGATCTGACCAGGCGCTTTGATTCAAGTTTCCTCAATAGATAGCGCGCCTCTTCCTCAGTTCTATCCGACGCACTCGCGACTTCGATCAGGCTCAGATCCTTGTCGGGTTGAAGCTGCTTCAGCACTTCCACCTGACCCTCGTCAAGACCTAGCAATCGCTCTATACCGTTCTTGAAGCTCAATCTGTCTGAAATGTATACGAGCTTTCCGCTCACCCCGTCCATGAAAAAGTATCTCGTCACAAATTTCTTCTTGAGCACTCCGGATCTGATTCTCACCCCAAGCTCAAGAAGCGGCCTGAAAGCTACGCCGACTCGTGTCACATTTTCCTTTTGTCCGAAAAGCTTGTAGCTTTTCTGGAGCCTCACTAACCGTGGGACTGCCTCTCTTTCTATCAGCGGAGAAAAGCCAGAGATTTCATTTTCTTTTCTAGAACGGTCCCAATCTAGAAACTCTTCCATCGGAAGCACCTCGACTTCGGTCTCTTCCTGTGGAGCTTCCTCTTGTTGAACAACCTCTTCGCTCTCCTCACTGACTTCGAGCGCGGCACGTTTCACAGGTACTGGCAGAGATCGCACCGGTTCCTCCTTAGGCAAGGCAATGGGTTCCGGGGCTGGCGGGCTTACTTCTATCGATTCTAGAACCTTCTCAACTGAGGGGCGGACCGGGGCTGAATTAAGTTTTGGAGTGATTCCGCCGTGGCGCGTTTCACGAATCCTGATTTTCACCTTTGTCGGTTCTGAAACCAGTCCTCCAAGCACGAAAAATTCACCGGGCTTTAGGGAAGTCAGAGCGTTCAAGGGATCTCTACCTGAGAAGAACTGCGATACAGAGTTGAGGTCGTTCTTAATCACTAACTTTCCTATCAGCTGGTTTGAGCACTGGCTCAGGATGTTTTTGTCCACAAGCGAGGGCCTCTGAGTGCATAGCATCAACCCTAGCCCGCGCTTTCTCCCTCGGCGGGCAATTTCATCAATGATCGGGAGTCGTTCGTTGCTGGATTGTGGAGAGAACCTATCGGCCTCTTCCACGATGACGAGGTATGGAGTGCGCCGCTTTGCGATTTCCATGTAGAGATTTATTAAAAACTCGTTGGCCTTTTCCTTTGGTCTCGCTGCCTCTGAAAGATCAAGGATTATCTGCGGTGAATCGGGCGCATACTTGGCAAGTTGCTTAAGGTCTACCTTCTTGCTCCACCTCAGGTCGCAGCTCGCATCGTCTCCGACCCAGATCGCTTCGAATTTTTCCTTGAGTCCAGAATACTCTCCTTCAACATCAATAATGGCAAAAGGAACCTTCGTTTTGCACAATTCCTCGCACAAGACACCAACAGTGTAACTCTTACCGCTACCGCTGGAACCTATAACACACGTCCGTCCGGTTGCAACTACATTGGCGTCAACTTGAAACGGATCGGAGCTCGACGCCTCATCAGTTCCAAAAAATGTAGCGTCGATTTCCCCGCTAGAAACGACTGTACCTAAGTTGAGCATCCGCGGTGTATCTGACATTTTGCAATCGCGGGATATTCAGCGAGATTGGTTCTATTAACTTGTCTGAAAAAGAAATACGAAATCTAGCGCTTGAGTGCGTACTCTAGCTGCCGACTCGATTCCTTTCCAGCCATAGTCATGCCAAGATCGTTTAGGAACTGTTCTGCCCATCTTGTCATGCTATTCACCTTTCGCTTCCACGACAGGCCTGGAGGGAACAAGATGCGACCCTTGTTGTTTGCATAATCAAAATACTTGCTGAGCTCTTGGAGATTCTTGTAGGAGTGCGCAGCTTTTTCTGGTCCGAGTCGTGCAGACAACGTGCTCATCGACAATTCTTTAACGCCAGCTCCCATTTCCAATTTGGCGACATCGTCTATCACCTCGTAGAGCTGTGCGAGCGTTGCCACATAGAATGACTTGTCACGAGACAATGTAAGAAAATCGATTCTATCCTTAGACTCTGAGACAACATCTTTCTCAATCGCGGGTAGCGGCTGGTCGTCTTTGACGGGTTTCTCTTTGGCAAACCACGCCTTTATGCGGTTTCTAATGAAGACAAGCAGAATCACAGCTATCACCAAATCAATCACTGTCAAAATGGATTTGGGAATAAGATGTCCTAGGAAACTGAAACCGGAACCCGATGAGGATAGCTGTGTGAGACCAGCTCCTCCCAAAGAGGAAAGTGCACCTCTCAAGACAAACAACATAATCCATCCAACTGGAACACCGAACCCAATGGGTGGAATCTTTGAAACATAGTGCGATCCATCTATGACGATTGGCCTGCTCAAGTTACCGGCGCTTGCCCAATTCACTATCGACAGCACCAGGCTAGTGTCATTCAAATTGGGACACTTGCCAAGCCCGCAGTTAGTAAATGGAGACAAAGATGAGACCAAGATCGCCCTAGCATCGGTGGCGGAGGACGAAGCCGCTATAACTGTGCGTGAACCTACCGTAGAGTTTTGCGAGTCAAAGGAAAAGGGTGGACTGTCTGCTACCGGGGTCAGAATAGAGTTACTCAAGAGTATAGGCGATCCTATGTCAAT
The DNA here is from genome assembly GCA_027314685.1 of Nitrososphaerota archaeon. The sequence continues at coordinate 11,947 of DAHVAI010000107.1, forward strand.
CTGTCCACCTGTAATTGTTCCTAAATTCATGGTGATGTCGAAGATTCTCTTGTCCGAGTAAGTTGAAGCGCTATCGTTAATTGTCGCTCCGCTAACAGAAGCACCAAATTGGGTCAACAGTGGGGCCTCGTTCGTGGAATTGCTTTCTCCCATTACCAAGGAAAGAGAGCCGCTATGATAGTCGGAGAATAGCGTATGGGCTGTTGAGGTTGAAATAGATGAATCAGGATCTATCAAGAAGAAGACTGCACCGTTTGTACTCATGTAAGAGAGTTCCTGCTGAGTTGTGTTTGCAATCTCAACTCTGTATCCGTGGTCTCTCAAGAGCGAAACCATATTTGAAAGCCCTGTCTGTGATCCTGTAAAGGCTCCTTGTGAATTGAGAGAAAAATTTATCGTGCTTGGAGAGAACACAGATGCTACAAGGCCTATGATCAACAGAATCACCAGAAACCATCTTAGCTTCAGTTGGGATTCACCTCGGTATGGTTTTCCAAACTTGACAGTTCCTTTTCTGCCAAGTTAGCATCGTCATGCGTCACGGTTCGTCCTGAAAACCGAGCTTTTTCGTACAGATTGCTTATGTTTCCTACATGCTCAGACCCAGGAACGGTCTGGCACTTTGAAGTGAACTCCCGATTAGTTTCGAATGACGACTTGAACACGCCTCTCCCTTTCATAAATTGAACAGTCTTGGCAAAATAGTAGAATATTCTTTTCTTCGGATCGTTCGGGTCGTATTCTATAGGTTCCATTTTTTCTTCGACAACACCAGGAACCTTCTGCCCGCGCAAAAGTCCCGCGAGTGTACCTCTAAAAACAAAAAGCGTCAAACAAGCTGCAACAATGATTATTGGTACTAACAAGAGCTCCAGTTGAATCTTAGGAGATGCCGAACCTCCCAATTTTGGAGAACTAATCGTAGGGCTGCGGAGTCCCTTGAGAGAACTTAAGGAACCCAATGAATTGAGAAGCGAGGGCGTTGAAATACCGAACTTATCGGAGATGTTCATTGCTCCGTTAAGCAACTGTGCGGCAAGCTGTGGATTGATGTTCTTGAGTAGATTGGCCAGGGTTGTCAGCTGGTTGATTTCTTGCGCTGCGTTTCCTTGGTTTAGTCCGCTTGGCAATCCGTTTGCGAGGTTGGAAAATGAAGAGAATTGCGATGGGTTTACGGTGAATCCATTGCCAGAAGGCTGTAGGGATTTGATAAAACTGGAAGCGAGACCAGTGAGATTCTGTGAACCAATAAGACTTTGGAGCTGCGCCAAACTTGAAGCTGTGAGGTTCGCATTACCCGAAGAAAGACTAGAGTTGAATTGAGAGAATAGCTGCTTAAACTGGGAATTGTTAGAAAACTGTGAGTTGTTCGACTCTTGAATGAGCTGACTCAATGCAGATTGAACTTGCTGCGTGCTCAAGCTGGCACTCTGACCAGTATTTGTATCGATGCTGCCGTCAAATGCATGTGCAGTGGGCATCGCAATTACAAATAACGCCAATAGGCAGGCAGCAAAGAGAACCTGCCCGGCGTGTAGTCTCACTTCCTTTCTGCCACCCTGGAAATCAAGTAAGATCTAATCACGGCAGTTCCTGCCGAGAGGGTCACAAACCCGATCACAGCTGCTAGCAGGCCCGACACCACATCCGAGGCTGGAGGCTGTATGTACGTCAATGACTCCAGGAAGAAATACACGGCTGCGGCGATCAGGACGATTCCGACAACGAACGATCCCGTCGATAGTGTACGCGAACTCATTTTTTCCACCATAAATTTTGCGACACTTTGCTCAACCCCACAACAAGCGAATTATCGTATTGAGCAAATTCTCGAATTGAATGAAATCATTGTTTATTCTGATAACGAAATTCGGCTCTGGAGTTGGATTGCCAATCCTTAACAGCGCGGACGCGTTTGACACGATCGAACCAGTGCCAAAAAATATCACAACGATCGCGAGTAGAATTGCTATGACGATAAACGAAAACAGAATTCCACCAGAACCTACTCTTCTACCTAGACCCTTGACGCTCTCCATCTGCGTGGCTTCCTTTTCCATAATACCAACTGCATCTTCTGGCTTCAAAGTGTAATAGAGTATCCAGGGCTCTATCAGGTCCTTTACTAGAGTAAAGACCAAAGCGGCGGTTATGATTGTGATAACGGGGCTAAGAAGGAAACTCGAGAAAATCGATGACAATGGCGAAGGAAATAGCAGCGTTTCTGCTCTCAGCGCATCGACAACTCTTATCGTTGCGAGGACAAGGCCCACGGCGACTAGCGCGGGCAAGAATAGCTCCAAGAATACACCAATTATCTGATGTGGTACCGGACCGCTGGATACAACAATCGCCCGCTTTTTCTCTATCTTTGCTGCGCGCAGAAACCCGAAACCTATCAAAGAACAAAATGAGACTACGACAACAAGCGCTGCGATTTCCCCTTGATTCAACAAGTAACCGGCGGCGCTTAGCGAGGCACTTCCCGAGGCTATCGCGGAAATGAAGTACGATACAATGAGCAGCGTCAGCAGGAGAGATGTTCGGAACCTCACGACTGCAAACACAGAAAGTGAGAGAACAACCCACGGAGCAACCTGAACTGCAACAACCGCGTAGTGGAAGATTCCCGGAAGCGCTATGATTGGTATCTTAAGGAGGGTGAGTATGAAGAATGATTCCAACAATAGCGCGGGAGCCGAGAGTCCAAAGTAACCTGCCATGTTCCGATTTGTGTATACGCGCAAACTCATGCCTATGATCCTCCAGCCTTGCGAAGCTGCTCGACCTTTGAGATCAGTTTGGAAAAAAGATCATCAGGGCCCACATCCAATACGGGAATTCCCAGCGCCGTGGCATCCCTTAGCATAACCTGCCTCTCCTTGTACATGTGGGTTGTCTTTATCGAGTAGATCATCCTGTCCATACCCTTCAAGTCACGGGATTCAAAGAGTGGAGTGAAGGGCGATATCACGATAACCTGGTGGTGCATGGCGATGAGCTGTTTCAGCGACTTGAGGTCGCTCTTTGAATCGAGATCCGAGATGACAAATATTAGGGCTCTGCCCTTAATCTTGCCCAAAGCAAGTGCCCTTCTAACACCATCAGCCAAAGCATTTTCAGTTGACGGCCCTGTTGTAATGTTTCCAAGCAATCTCATGATCAAACTTGTTTGAGTAGATCCTCTGGCGAGGGGGATCACAGTGGCTGGTCCTGACCCACTGAAAACCGTAATACCAAGAAAGTCGCCTCGCTTAGAAAGATACGCGACAAGAGAAGCAATAGATCTGGTTGCATAGTCGAGCTTTGTTTCACCGGCTCTGCCGTACGACATGGTCTCAGTTCCGTCGAGTAGTATCATCACGTTAAGCTGGGTCTCTGCGTAAAAGTCACGAACCATCAATTTGCCAGTCCGAGCGGTTGCCCTCCATTCGACTCTCTTGTACGGGTCTCCCTGCGAGTATTGTCTTATATCAGCAAAATCGGTGCCTTCTCCCTTCTTAGATGAAGTAAAACTCCCACCAAAAGTCGAGACAGCAACTGTTGCGAGTGCTCCCTTTGCAAGCTCCCTTATTCGCGGAGTGACCTCCACGGTTGTATCAACATCAACTTTTCTCTCATAGAAAAAGAGCCCCGCGATGTCTCGCAGAACAAGGTGTACCTGACCGAAGGTCTGCTTTCCAACCGAAGTCAAACCCAGTTTGTACTTGAGGCTAGAATATCCTCTGGCAGGAACACTGACCAGAGTGGAGTTGGAGCCGTCGAGTAACCTCAAGAATGGAGGGTAAGAATCAAAGACTTCCAGCGACAAACGCATGATGTTTCTGTTCACCATGCTTAGCGTCACGTTGAGCTCTTTTCCTTCATCAATTCTCGACTGCACCTCGCGCGTAACCTCCAGACGGTTCAAGACGCTCGTCTTCATCTGAAGTATCAGTCGAGAAGCGTAGTAGTACATTAGGAGGCCAATGCCGACATATAGAAAAGCTCCGGCGTTACTAGCAAAAATCAGACCGAACGCAATTAACACTGACGAAAGGAGGATTAGTACGTTCCCTCTCGGGGTGCGTTCGAATGGCATTTCGCGTCACGGGGACTTGACAGTTGCCAATAATTCGGATACAACAGATTCCTTTGTTACCCCGTCTAGTATTGCTTCTTGTTTCAGGACCAGCCTGTGAGCAAGGACGTGCGGAGCAACACGCTTCACGTCGTCTGGTATCGCATAGTCTCTCTTTTCTATGACCGCGACTGCTGAAGCAGCTGACTGAAGAGAGATGTTAGCTCTAGGCGATCCTCCCAGCCTCACCGATTTGTGCGTTCGCGAGTTCTCAACAAGATCTATGATGTACGATTTGATCGAGTCATCTACGTTTACTCTGCTCGCATTGTCGACGAGCCCGATCAGACCTTTCTCATCCAAAACGGACTGAACCTTGGGCCTCTGCGATTTGAAATTCTTTAGCATCTGCATTGACTCTTCTCGAGTTGGATACCCAATCATTATTCTCATGAGAAATCTGTCGACCTGCGCTTCTGGGAGAGGGTACGTTCCCTCAAACTCTACCGGGTTTTGAGTTGCGAGGACTGTGAAAGTGCTCGGAAGTTTAAGCGAGGTGCCCTCGATAGTCACCTGTCTTTCTTGCATCGCCTCCAGCAAAGCCGATTGTGTCTTTGGAGACGCCCTGTTGATTTCATCAGCGAGTACTATGTTACCAAATATCGGACCCTTCTTCAGTTTAAAGTCGGTCTCTTTCTGATCAAACACAAAAGTTCCCAGAATGTCCGAAGGTAGGAGATCCGGAGTGAACTGGATTCTCTGGAATTGCAGACTCATGGAATCTGCAAGTGCTTTCGCCATAGTCGTCTTTGCAACTCCTGGGACACCTTCCAAGAGTACGTGACCTCCCGCGATCAGAGACGCGAGGATCATGGTCAGCTCTTCCTTTTTCCCAACGATGATCTTTGAGACTTCTGAGATGATTGCTTCGGGTGATTGAACTACTGATTGCTCCAACTAGTCTGACCTCGCTATACCGGTAGAATTACCTTCTTGCATACGGCGCAATGCGCAAATTCACAACTTGGCAAGGGCAGCATTGCAATAGCTATTAAAGCATTGAGTAGTTTCCAATAGCAAAAGCCCATTTAGCTAGTGATTTTGGCCCAAACTCAATATTTTATGAACTCGACAACAGTCATTGGATCTTCGGTTTAAGATCCAATAAGTTAGGCGTTCTGCCAGATCATGAGGAGGTTTCCCTCAGAGTCGTTAAAGAATGCAGATGCTCCAAAATTGGAGAATTCAATTGGACCTTCCACTTTGCTATTTGGCATTGATTTTTCCGCCTTCTGGAACTTTGCCCCACGTCTTTGAAGCACCCAGACCTCTTTCTTGATGTTTTTCACGATGAACGTATTGAACGCAAAATCAAGTTTCTTCAACTTCGGATCTCTCGGCCCCAACCAGAAGAATTCCTTGCCTATCTTAACTGAGGCAAACACGTCTTCCATATCTCCAGGCGCCCGCATAATGAGCTTTCCACCCAAGGTTTTTGTGTAAAACTTGATCGCTCTGTTCATGTTATGTACAGGAACTATGGTTGCATATTCAGATTTTGAAAGCAAATATTTCTCGCAAAAAAAGATAGTATGCTCTTATTTGATACGCTTATCGATTTGTTGGATTAAAGAAGTAATAAGATGCATATAATTGTCGTTAGGGCAGATGCTTCCAACATTCTTATCTAGTCAACACAAAGACTTGCATAAGTATGCCACACCTCTTCACCCCTGATGAAGCGAACAAGAAGCTTCCTGAAGTACGAAGGATAGTTTCTGACATTATCGACCTGAAGAGGAAATTGGGTGATGCATCTCTGAACGAGACAGAGAGAGCGAGTCTATTTGACAGGATGACCATCCTAGCTTCAAAACTCGCAGAGCAAGGAATTGAACTAAAAGACACGGACATCGGACTGATCGACTTTCCTGCAAAGCGCTTCGACGAGGTGGTCTATTTATGCTGGAAGCTTGGTGAACCCGAGGTCCTTTACTGGCATGGACTGAAAGATGGATATCGCGGCAGAAAATCCCTTAGACCGCAGCCAACAACCGTTTAGGGTCATAGCGCGTCTTTTGGTTTCCTGCTCTTCAGAAGATCATAGTATTCTATAACAGCCAGTTCTTGACCGGCCGTAGATGTGCTTTCTATAGATCCCGGTCTTTTTTCTCTCACCTCTCTTATTGCGTCCTCTGCAGAAACGTTGTTTGATCTACACAAGTAAGCGGCGATCACAGTACCTGTCCTTCCCTTGCCGGCAGCACAATGAACTAGAGTTTTCTTTCCTTTTCGAATGTTTGTCTCGATGAAATCAACACATTCTTCGAGTTGAGCTTGGCTTGGTGCGGTATGATTCTTTACTGGTACGTTCCTGTACTCCAATCCGGAGTTTGCAAGCCAAGAAGATGGAGCAGGCAATTCCGTAAGAGAGAGGATTGCCCCGACATCCTTTGACTTGAGCCAATCCAAATCTCTCTTGCTCATAATCCGGGCGGAGCCAGAAACATGATCATCGACAAAGGAAAAGTTCATCGGCTTGTGGAATAGAGCGTCATAGAATTTCCTCAGATAATCGCCAGATTCCAAGAGCATACATCACGTTTGAAGAACGAATTCTAACTCTCGCATTATAAGCTGTCCGTCATTTGAGCATGAAGGACTATCCAGGACGTTTTGTTTCACATATTAATGGAGTCTAAAAATGATTGCGTGTAAATGCTCGCCCCACTCTTCTTGATTACCGCAAAGCTACGAACCATTTTAAGGCGAAATTTCGTTCGGATTACAATTTTCCTGCTTGGAATTGTAGTCTATGGAACCATCTCGGAGTATTATCTG
>DAHVAI010000109.1 GCA_027314685.1 Nitrososphaerota archaeon
AAGAGTTACCTTTAGTTGTATCTCGTTTCGTTTTTCATCGGATTCGCTCATTGTAGTCTAACTTCGGGATTCTTTCCATCTTGAAGCGCGGCGTGGTTATGGGGTTATTTAATTCTCAAATAACCGAAAGTCCAGATGTCCCTGTAGCATGTCCATCACACGCGGTCAGAACGCGGTAATGTGCGCCAGTGCCGTCAATATTCCCCTCAAAGGGAAAACAGTCCGACTCACAGTTACCTCACCACCTTACCATAACGCCATCGATTACAAAAAACACATAGCGAAGAATTCTTGGTATAGGGGAAATCTTGGAGACAGTCTGGAATACTATCTATCTCAGATGGAGTTAGCCTTCTCCGAAGTTTACCGCGTTACAATGGAAAGCGGCTTTTGTTGCATCATTATAGGAAACGAAATTTCTGATGGCACGTTAATTCCTTTGCCCCACATACTTATCGAGAGGCTTTGCAAACCTAAGGGACTTTGGAACTTCCAGGAAGAAATCATCTGGAACAAAGTTACTGGGGGTCTGGATAGATTTGGTGTCACAATTCAGTGGCCATATCCAACTTATTACCGAGCAAACGTAATGCACGAACACATTCTTGTTCTCAGAAAGGGAGATCTAGCTCATCAAAAAGACAAATCGAGCAAACTCATCCTCGACGAAGTGATGAAGAAGGATACGAGCAATTCAGTCTGGAACATCGCACCCGTCCCTCCAAGATACATTGATCATCCTTGCCCGTTCCCTGAAGAAATCCCACAACGACTGATTTCGCTATACAGCAACAAGGGCGAGTTTGTACTTGACCCTTTCTCCGGGTCAGGCCAAACCGGAAAGGCTGCGAAGTTTCTTTCTAGAAAATTTGTGGGCACAGAAATAGAGAAGGAGTACGCAATTCTCTCAAAAGAAAGGATAGAAAACGAAAAAGCACACACTAGGCCACAGCTGGTAGCCAAGTGGGAAAAGATCGGCAAATGAAGAACGTAATCATCTGTTCTTTAAATGATCCTGCAGGTTCTAACATCAGGGAAAGATTGCTTGAGAACTTTCCATTCACAATGCTGGACGATTGGTTTGACGGATCTCCAGTGTACGTTCTCGACGACGCGTTTCTTGTGACCTCAAAGAAGGACATTGTCTTTGTAGACGGTTTGGATCAAAAGTTCGCTGACTGCAGCTACTTCTTTGTATCAAGGCATCGCGCTGAAAGCGGAATACCAAGTTTAACTGCCCACTTTACTGGCAATTTTGGACCAGCGAATTTCGGCGGAAATCCACGCGAGATTGCCATGTATTCTCCGGCCAAACTTAAGAACTACATGAGAGAGTTGCATTCAATCCGTTCGACTATATCTGACATTTACAAGATTACCATCGAAGCTACACACCACGGACCAACAGATCTTCATTCGCCCGTCCTATTTGTTGAGCTGGGATCCTCGGAAGAGCAATGGGTTGACATTAAAGTCGCAGAGAGAGTTGCGATAGCGCTGATGGCATCGATGAAGTCCGATGCCACGTATAGCAAGTGCGCGTTGGGTGTTGGTGGGACACATTATCCAGACAAGTTCAACAAGTATTTGCTCGAAAGCGAGATTGCGCTGGGCCCTGTTGTTCCTAAATACGCGCTAGAAAACCTAGATGAAGATTTACTAAATCAAATCCTCATTAAGAGCGACACGAAGGTTGAATGGGCAATAGTGGATCGTAAGGGACTCGGACAACACAAAGAGAGAGTTCTTCAGTTGCTCAAAAGTAACGGTTTGGAAATCATAAGCGTATAAATACAGACGATGTGGTTCCGAACGAGATGCGCAAATCGCATTTTAGGGCTACAGATGTCTACAAGCTAGTTTCCAAGATTCCCAAAGGCCGAGTGTCAACATACGGTGTTGTCGCAAAAGCCCTAAAGGCTAAAGGCGCATCTAGAGCGGTGGGTCAGATTCTCAAGGCAAATCCCAATCCCATAGTCGTTCCTTGCCACCGAGTGGTGAAATCAGATGGTTCGATTGGCGGTTATGGGGGAGCAGCTGGGTCGAGTAAGAAAATCAAACTACTTCGTTCGGAGGGAGTTGCAATTCGCGATGGAAGGGTCGTGGATCTAGAACGGATTGTACTGAAAAAGTTCTAGCTAAACAGGGAATTAATGAAGTCGTCAAGATCGAAAGGAACCATGTCGTCGTAGTTCTGCCCTACTCCAAGATATATGATGGGGCGCTCGGTAACGAAAACGATTGATAGTGCGCCGCCTCCCTTCACATCAGCATCAGCCTTTGTCATGATAGCTGCATCGAAATCGGTGAATTTAAGAAACTCTTTCGCCTGCGAAATGGCGTCATTACCAGCCAGGGAGTCAGCAACGAATATTTTGAGGTCAGGCCTCACAACACGCACAATCTTCGCCATTTCTTCCATCAGATTCTTACTAGTCTGTATCCTGCCAGCAGAATCTATCAGTACCACGTCTATGTTGTGTGCTTGGGCATACAACTGGGCGTCTTTAGCAACCGCTGCAGGATCTGACCCGTACGATTGAGCAATCGCTTTGATGCCCAATCTATTCGCGTGTTCTGTAAGCTGTTCTATTGCTCCAGCCCTGTGAGTGTCTGCGCAGGCTACGACGACAGATAGGTGATTCTTCTGGAGCAAGCGAGCAAACCTAGCAACCGTTGTAGTTTTACCCGTCCCGTTTATTCCCAAAAAGAGTATTATGAACGGGCCGACCTTTTCCTTCTTGTTCAAGGATGTCTTTTCCCGCGCAAGTTGAAGCGCATCAACCTTTTTCGTCTTGGAAAAGGTGTCCCTGATTGCAGATTTGAGCTCCGAATTTACATATGTTAACCGATCCTCAGACCGCGATATCTTTAATCCTTCGAGTTTCTGCCGGACATTGGAATTGATTGCTTCAATGGCCTCGGTTGCCACATCACTCTCGATCATTGACACCTCAAAATCCCAGAGGAAGGCGTCAATCTCGGTGCTTGAAATTGCACTATGAGTCGCAATTTGCGAAAGCGAGCCAAGTGCTGCTTTCAGTTTCTCAAACAATTGAGATCCTGCTTCGAGAAATATTAGTTCTGTCCTGTAATTTGTTGTAGGAGAGACCTGCCGGCGTCCAATCTGGACCCGATTTCTCTACGTTGTTGTTCAAGTGAGTTCAAGGCAGTTTCAAGCTCCTTCTCCCTCGTCATGAGAAAGGCTTTAGCTGTGTCAAAGTCCCTCTCTATTGCCACGCCTGCTCCAACATTAACAACCACGGTCTTGGCATTCAGACCATTAGCCGGCAACAGCAGACCAGATCCGAGAGGAAGCAGAAATTCACCATTTGGGTTTTTCATCAAGGTGTCTATCGATTCTCTGGAAGATCTCGCGTCAGATATTCCTGCCGACGCGGTTTGGATCTTTGCAACCAGCTCATTGTAGTAAGCCTCGAGGATACGGATTTCGCCCACAAGTTGATTCAGCTGCTGCTCAGCTTGTTCTTGAGTGAGTTGGCTTGGTTGGGGCTTGTTCGTTCTGCTCATCTATTGATTACCCGGTAGAAACTGCAGTTACTTTGGTTGCGCCCGTTTTATGTCTTCTCAGCCAAAAGCTCTGCTGAGTATCACGAGCTCCGCACCTCTTGTTCTTGCTCCCACCAAAACAGAAGAACTGTTTCCCACAAAACCTGAACCAACATATGGAATGCCACCGTTAATTGTAGCAGGTTCGGGTTCGACCTTCAAAGCCGATTGCACTTCAATTATCTCGCGCTCCGTGGCGGATGGATGGATCACAGCACCGCAGTTTGTCGCTGCAAGCACAGTTCCTACCTGAACAAAACCGCCGATACGCATTCGCCTTACAGGGACATTGAGAGCAGATTCGATATCTCTAGCAGACTCTTCGCCAAACACATCAGAGATAACGGCTCCATTATCATTTGCAGAAATAAGATTTCCTATAGATGTGAATCTTGACTCGAGCCGATGTACCGTCAAGCCTGTCATTTGACGCAAATGCCGTACCTCCTCGTCATCAGTAAGCCTTGACACGACCATTCCTTTGTTGTTCATCGCAACTAGGGGACCGAGAAGACGTGAACCCGCGACGGCGACTGAAGGAGTCTTCACCTTCAGAAGTTGTGCAATCTTTTCGGATTTTGTCTCTGCCAATCCTCTAGGAACGAGGCAAAAATTGTCGTTAGCTCTTAGAAAGATGCCTATGTTTGCGCTTCGGTAAATGTCAAAGAGATGAATTTCTACAGGCACTCGGTTACTATACTCTCCAATTTAAAAGACTGGTCTTGACATCACAATTTCCGATTGCGGAACAGGTGTGTTTTCCACCAGCATCCTTTTTATTGATTCTGGATTCTTCAGTAAGAAATTTTAGTGCAAGATCGTCTTCTGGTTCTGGCGAAGTTTTTGCGAACAGGCGCAGTAGGAAATAGAAGTGCAGAGGACATGGTGAAAACTCTGGTTGAACCGAAGAAAAGTGCCATATCCTCAATTAGACAGAAGCTTCTGGCGGCAGGATATTCGGAAGAAGTCGAATATGACTCTGTGAACATCGAGCCGGTGCTTATTTACTCGGTCTCCGAGAGGAATGCACTCTTTGTGAAACACAAATGGGAGCTAACAGCATTGATTCCGCTCAGCTCTGAAATCAAGAAGGAACCTTTCGCAACTTCGAAAGAGGACCTCTCGAAGTACGAATATGTGGATGATGACGGCAATCGTTGGCTGAAGTTTGACTTGCCGGAGGACGAAGAACTGATATTACAGATCCTTTCGAGATTTTAGACTGAATATCCACTATAACTGATAGCTTCCAAATTAAGTCGCAGAAGAAACAAATATGAAGTAGCTCAAGGCATCTTGTCATCTCCTTTTGCTGAAGAGATCGGTTTATCGTTCAAATAGACAACGTTTTGAATCGGAGTGGGATTCTTTATCGTTGCATAAATTGGACATCTCCCTTCGACTTCGGCCACTAGCTCCTTAATCATCTTGGGACTCTCTGAACTCTTGATTCTGGTCTCAAATGTGATGTCGCTAAACCCGAAAATGACCTGGCCTATTCTTCCGACAGGTCTCCTTG
>DAHVAI010000202.1 GCA_027314685.1 Nitrososphaerota archaeon
TAGCAAAGGTTATTGGAGGATTACCAAAGTTGAGAAGTATGTATTCACAGAGCGCGGATTCAGACGAAAAATGGATGAAATTGTTGAGGAATCAAGAAGATCGCTCTTGGATGAGGTCAATAATCCAGAGACCATATGGGAACAAATTGAGGGATTACATGATAAAACAGTTGAGAATGAAACGCCCGCCCGCTGCAGGAACCGGAAAGAACTTCATTAAGGGTCAATATCCTACGGCCTACCTCAATAAATGGTATTGCGATCTCAGAATGCAAGGTGTGTGCAATCACACTGCACGATCTCACATGCGTAGGGATCTCTACAGGTACTTTTATGCAGCCTGTTACGCCAAGGTGAACAAGAAAAGCCCAACTCTGAGAGATTTTCCGAAGGAATTGAAACCAAAACATAAAAGTGCGAAGAAGTCAGCCAAAGTCAAGAACAGTTTTACTGACAGGTTCCGGGTGCAAGTGAGCACAAGACCAGCGACTACAATAACGTCTCATATAAGCAAAGATGGCCACTACTACATTCATCCCGATCCAAGGCAATGTCGGAGCCTTACAGTCAGAGAGGCAGCTCGCATACAGACATTTCCAGATAATTATTACTTCGAAGGTAGCAGAACGGAGCAGTACATACAGATAGGAAATGCTGTTCCGCCCTATCTCGCAAACCAAATAGCCGGGATTGTGTACGGAATACTGTCGAAAGCGTACAGTCAAGACCCGGAAAATCACCGAAAAACAATATCGAGAATCACGGATGCCTAGTGGCACACGTCTTTGCCGACCCACTTGGTTTCGGTCAATTTAAACTCCCGCTGCCTCTAGGACACTGCACGAATCCAGTAAGGCCCACGATTAATCCAGAAATTATATTGACCCGTTCATCTCATAGCTGCTTATAGAAGAATGGGGAGACTGAAGCCGTGGACAAGATAAGCAAAGAACGTCGAAGCTGGAATATGTCGAGAATAAGATCCAGTAACACATCATTGGAATTGGAGGTAAGAAAAGCTCTGCATGCATTAGGGTTCAGGTACAGATTACGCTCCTCGTTGCCCGGCCATCCCGACATTGTCTTCCCTAAGCAAAGAGTAGCATTATTCATTAACGGCTGCTTTTGGCACTCGCATGGGTGCAAGTTATCGACTACTCCCACCACAAGACATGATTTCTGGGCTGAAAAACTTGGGAAAAACAAGAATAGGGACAAGAGAGTAAATGGACAGTTAAAGGCAATGGGATGGAAAGTGGTCACTTTGTGGGAATGCAGAATCATGGAGCAGCCCGAGAGGGAAATAGCAAGGGCTGTGAGAACCATAAGCTCTGCATCCAGTTGACACGATGGAAATATGAGAATCCCGCAGTAGATGCATCAGGAATTCAATATCGGATGTGAATATAGACAATTACCCTCCCCCGGCTGTCCGCAACTATAATCTTGGCATCTGTGATCAACCAGCTGTCATACTTTTACTACTTCTTGGGTGGCACATAAGATATTCGTCAACCAATCTTTATAAGTCCAAGTGCTATAATTATGGCTCCGTTAGTAGAATACGGACAGAAGCCTTGCACAAGAGGAGGTTGAATTGGTGGAAACGCTAGATCTGTCAGAATTCGAAAAAGTTCCTCCAAGAGCGGATGCTATGTTCGAAGCTTTGAGGGCTTTTGGTTACACACTTGAAGCTGCTGTCGCAGACATTGTAGACAATAGCATTTATGCCGGCGCTAAGAATGTCTGGATAGATTTTCACTGGTCAGGACCTCAATCTCACATCACAATTTTGGACGATGGCCGTGGAATGGCAACTAGCGAACTTACAGATGCGATGAGGGTCGGCAGTAAGAGCCCCCTTGAAGAACGAAACGCAGACGATCTCGGCAGATTTGGTCTCGGGCTCAAAGCGGCATCTGTGTCCCAATGCAGATTACTCACAGTCAGATCCAAGACAGAGTCTGGTTATGATACTACGCGTTCCTGGGATCTTGACCTTATTGATAAACTCAAAGATTGGGGGCTGCGGAAACTACCCCTATCGGAAACAGAACCGTTGTTATCAAGACTCAATAATATTGAAGGTCATGGAACATTGGTAATTTGGCAACGAATGGATAGGGTAGTTGACCAAAGTGGAATTGACAGCAGCGATGCCAAGAACCGATTCTTGTCCAAAGTGGAAATCGTGGAACGCCACATTGCAATGACATTCCACAGATTCATTTCTGGCAAGGATCGGCTTAGGATCCATATCAACAACAGAGCTGTAAAGGCATGGGATCCCTTCCTGAAAAATGAAGATGCAACACAAGAGCTCAGTAAAGAGGCACTTGAAATCTTCGGGAAATCGCTTAACGTCCACCCTTTCGTCCTACCACACAAGTCCCGTCTGGATGAGGCGACCCACGAACTCGCTGCTGGTCCGCGAGGATGGAATGCACAGCAGGGTTTCTACATTTACCGGAACAGGAGACTCATTGTTCCTGGAAGTTGGCTCGATCTGGGTTTCAAACAAGAAGAGCACTACAAACTGGCAAGAATACTGGTGGACATACCCAATACATTGGATCATGAATGGCGTGTGGACGTAAAGAAAGGAGTAGCGTATCCTCCTAGTGCGTTGATCGGACCCATGACAAGGATCGCAAAAGTCACTCGCGCTCGAGCC
>DAHVAI010000122.1 GCA_027314685.1 Nitrososphaerota archaeon
GCCAGACCACGTCCATATCTTCATGCAAGCGACACCATTGATTGCTCCAAACAGAATCGTTGCAGGTTTCAAAGGATATTCTTCGAGAGTTCTGAGACAAGAGTTTCCACATCTTGTTTCTTTGATGCCAACTCTATGGACACGAAGCTACTTCGTTTCAACGCACGGACATGTTTCCGATGCTACTATCAAGAAATACATTGAGGAACAGAAAGAACTATGATCACCTACAAGTTTCGACTCTATCCTTCGCCAACACAAGCTAGGATAATGGACGAAACCCTTGAAACTTGCAGGAGACTCTACAATAATCTACTTGCGGACAGGATACAGAACCAAATCGGATTCTACGATCAAAAGAAGAAACTCGTCCAGTTGAAGGTTGATGGCAAATTCCTCAAGGTTGTCCACTCACAAGTCCTGCAGGACGTAGTATTGAGGCTCGACAAAGCATTCCAGTCGTTCTTCGCTGGGCTCTCAAAATATCCTAGATTCAGACGCAGAGGAAAGTACAACTCATTCGCCTACCCACAGCATAAGATAGGATTCAAACTTTCCGCTAATTTCTTGAAATTGGAAAAGATCGGCAAGGTCAAAAAATCAGATTGCATAGACCCATTGCAGGAGTATTGAAGCGAGCAACCATAATCAGAGACATCGATCAGTGGTTCGTAGCTTTCTCCATAGAAGAATCTGTAAGAAGCAACAAACAAGAAGGTGAGGATAAGAAGAATCTAGCGATTGGAGTCGATGTCGGAGTTTCAAACCTTGCCTCGTTGAGCAGTGGAGAATTAATCCCAAATCCAAAGTTTCTAAAGCAATCTGCCGAGAAAATCAAGAAGCTCCAAAGAGAATTATCTCGAAAGAAGAAAGGCTCAAAGAACAGAGAGAAAGCCAAGATTGCTCTAGCAAAGTCTTGGAGAAAGGTACGAAGTCAGAGGGATGATTTTACGCACAAGCTGTCTCACAAGCTTGCGACTGAAAACAAGCTCGTCGTTTTTGAAGATTTGAAGATTCAGAATATGGTAAAGAACCACAATCTCGCATCGGCAATAATGGACTCCACTTGGGGCAAGCTCCGCCAACTAACTGCCTACAAGGCAGAAAGGCGAAGTGGACGAGTTATTTTCGTCAATCCTAGTGGTACGTCGCAGAAATGTTCTGAACGCGGAGAAATGATTCCGAAATTCCTGTCGGAGAGAGTGCATCAATGTCTGAAATGTGGCCTCACTTTGGATAGAGACATCAACGCAGCAAGGAATATTCTGAAAGCGGGTCTGGAACAAGCAGCCCACGCTGAGACAGAGCCTCTACTTGTCAAACGGATAAGCAAGTTTCAGTCGAGGAAGCGAGAAGCCAACGAATTTATTCGTTGGTAGTTCACGTAAGGAAGAACGGGAAAGAGTTAGTGGGGATTATAGATGAGAAGGAACACAAGTGCTTCATAGTGAAGATAAAACGGAAATGAGGTGGTGCGTGTTCGGGCCCCCCGAATAGGTTCGGGACACCACATATGAGTCACGCACAGGTAGCGATGATTAGATTGAAGATGAATCGTTTTCCTAAAAGTAAGAGATTGGCTGTTAGTACTTTAGCTGCAGTTTCATTGTTCGTGATCGCCCTCATTATTGGAGGAGGTATTGTCGGAATGTTAATGGGAGCCTCCGCTCAAAACCAGTCATCCACTAAAAGTGCGCAGACGACATCTACCGCAACTGCGAACACGAGTGGTGTCTACAAGCTCACCCTGGCCATTACAGTCAACAATTCCTACAACTCTACAACCAGTGGTCCTAGATATTGGGT
>DAHVAI010000126.1 GCA_027314685.1 Nitrososphaerota archaeon
AAGAGGATTTCGAGCAACACTCCTTGTTCGGATATCTCGAAAACAAATATCGCCTGCGCCTCTCCTGGGCGAGGCGAACGGCTGAAGCAAAATGTGCCCCTCGGGATGTAGCAGCAGCCTTGAATATTCCGTTGGAATCTCCGTTGCTATATATCGAACAGATTGTGTATCTCGAAGATGGACAGCCGATCGAATACTCCGATGTCTGGCTTAGGAGCGATCGATTCAAACTCTCTTCAGTAATTTCCCGTGAGATGACACGACCGGAACAGCCCAGACTCTGAATAATTCCCGGTCTCATGGATAAAGGTGGCCATAGATGGGTCGTGTAACGGTTGTCGGCAGTTATATTGTCGCGCTCGTGATGGACGCTGAACAGCTTCCTACAGTGGGAGAAACCGTCATGGGGCGTAATTATCATATGACCTTCGGAGGTAAAGGTTCCAATGTAGCTGTTTGCGCAGCTCGACTGGGAGCTGAATCTTCCTTTATGGGTAAGATTGGCCGAGACGCCCTGGGCAGAGATTTTGTTTCCATGCTGCAGAAGGAGGGCGTTGAGAGTGGGGCTGTGTTGTATTCCACACGCTTTCCGACAGGGGTCGGCTTCATTCTTCACGCATCGGACGGCACAAACTTCATTGTTATCGATGTAGGAGCAAACGGGGATTTGTCCGTCTCTGACATTCTGGAGCACGAGGAGCGCATTCGACTTTCTGATGTCGTTATTTCTCCTCTTGAGATACCTCTCGAAACTGCTCTGGCGACTTCCTGCATCGCAGCCTCACATGGCGTCAAGACTATCTTGAATCCCGCGCCGGCTGTTGATTTTCGTGGATACGATCTGCAAACTGTATTTGCCTTTACTCCCAACGAGACTGAAGCGCGGATATGTCTTGGCTTAGCGCCGAATGACCCAACTTTAGACGAAGAGATTGCGTCTGCCATCCTCGATCTGGGGATGCAACATGTCATGCTGACACGAGGCCAACGTGGAGTTCTATGGGCTTCGCGAAATGGGATAGTGTTTATGCCTGCTTTGCATGTCAATACCATAGATACAGTAGGTGCAGGCGATGCCTTCAATGCTGGGCTAGCAGTTGGCTTAAGTGAAGGGTTATCCATTGCCGAAGCGATTGCTCTGGGAGTAACGACGGCTTCTCTCTCCACGGAAAAACGGGAGACCATTCCCTCCTATCCATATCGGAGTGAAGTCGATCTAAGAGTTGGAGAAGTGCTGCGGCGTTGTTGAAGGCTATTGCAATGCTCAGAACAAGATTCATCGAGATATATATGGAAGGTCGCCGTACCGCTTGCAATGAAGAAGAAAGATAACTAGGAAGGACGGACCCATGTTTGCACCGCTCACCTTTGGAATTGCTCTGCTAATGATGATCGCGAGTACGATTTGCTGGGGATCTTGGGCGAATACCTACAAGATAACCAAGAATTATCGCTTTGAATTGTTCTATTGGGATTACTCAGTAGGTATCGTGCTTATCTCATTTTTATTTGCTTTTACATTGGGGTCTTCCCCGCATGATCGCCTAAGCTTTCTCAGCAACGTATATTCTGCATCGACCAGCAATATCCTCTATGCGGCTCTTGGCGGATTCATCTTCAATATTGCGAATGTGCTTTTGCTGGCAGGGATTGAAATAGTCGGACTGGCGGTTGCATTCCCTCTTTCCATCGGTATTGCTCTGGTAGAAGGGGTAGTGCTCAGTTATGCGATTCAGCCGAAAGGAAACGTTTGGCTGTTATCGCTAGGGGTGGTCATGGCCCTTCTTGCCGTGGTCTTGATCGGTAGGGCTTATGGCTGCTTGAATCGGTCAAACGAAGTCATCTCCCGTAAGGGAGTCGGTATTTGTATTGTCTCCGGATTTCTTATGGGAGCATTCGCGCCATTCAATACTCGCGCGCTTACTTCGGCTCATCCTCTCACGCCTTACAGCATTGCGGTATTCTTCGCCATTGGTTCCTTTGTCTGTTGTTTTGTGTTCAATACCTACTTGATGCGTAAACCACTGACTGGATCTCCTGTAAATTTCTCAGAGTACTTTCATGCTGGCCCTTCTCAACACATGATCGGCCTGTTAGGAGGAGCAATATGGGGCATCGGAATGGTGTTGAATCTAGTGGCTGCAAATCTTGTTGGAATTTCAATATCTTATGCAATCGGTCAGGCTTCCCCGATGATTGCTGCACTCTGGGGTATTCTCGCGTGGCATGAATTTCGGGGAGCTAACCGCCGCGCAAGACTGTATTTGACAGGGATGTTCTGCTGCTATCTGCTAGCGCTCATCCTGGTTTCCGAGGCCTATCACTTTTCTTAATCGTTCATGCCGTAACGAAATTGGGATTGGATGCTCAATTCCAATAAATGAAGATAGGCGAAGAAAATTTGCACATCTGCTTCTTGACATTCACTAAGCTTCGGCGTAATTCTCATAGTCGTTCATAAACGTCTATGACAACCATCTGTTTCTGTATGGAATTAAAAGGCCAGCTATGAAGAGAAGATCGCTTTTCTTTTTGACAACGGCGGTAGGGATACTGCTGACAACCTGCGGGCTTGGAC
>DAHVAI010000206.1 GCA_027314685.1 Nitrososphaerota archaeon
GAACTAGAGAAAGTGTGGGTGATTCATTTGCACTAGTTTCTCATTTCTGAGTCTAGAATTGTGAGCCGGTCTGAGGAGCGTTGTCTTGATCGAAATTGTATAGTTGCATCGCTAAATTGCAAAATGATAATACCTTGTTCCGCAATGCACAGAACGCTTGCAGTTTGTCTAATAGCCTTGTTTCAAATTAACATACAAATTGCATGCAAATCTTGGCTTGCCACTGTCAAAGCAGGATCAAGCTAGAATCATACTATGGCCTAAAACGGTATCTATCTCTGATTCTTCGGTGCTCTGTGCCGAAACATACAAATTTACAAAATTCGAGATTTTCTTTACTGATGCACGACTTTTCGTTCGAATCCGAGGAGCAGATGTTTTGGTGGCTAATCATTGGATCAAAAGGAGGAACCATGCGGGCCAAGATACTCAGATCAATCTGCCACAAGCCCATGAACGCAAATCAGCTCTCGGAAGCGATGAAAGTGAACTATCGAACTGCAAAATTTCATCTGGATGTCATGCAGAAAAATGGTCTTGTGAAATCTATCGGGCCCAAATACGGTCTCGTTTACTTCCCGACTCCAAAGTGTGAGGCCCACAAAGACCTGTTAATGAAAGTGATCGAGAAAGGCTCATCCGCAGTTCGATTTATGGAGCGAAAAAAACTCAAGTGATGCTATGGCCTTTCCATGCAGATTTTGACATTAATTGCGATCTAGACGTGAAATGTTGGTAAATGGATATAACTCAAAGAAGATCAATTGAACCGATGGCGGCTGTAAAGATCAAGTACTTTGGAATGTTGAGAGAAATCGTCGGCTCTCGCGAAGAAAGTCTCAAGGTAGACGATCATCTTAGTGCCAACGAGGTCATAAAACTGCTGGCAGAAAAGCACGGAGATCAGTTTTCTGATTTTGTTTTGGAGAAGGACGGTTCGCTGCGAAACGGATTTGCCTACGCAATCAATGGATCTTCTGTCAGCGAATCAAAGCTTTCAAGCACAAAATGTAAAGATGTTCGCGAGTTTGTGATTCTCCCTCCAATCAGCGGCGGATAGCCCGCATGAATTTCCAAGGCTAGATTCGCGTTTTCTAGAAATCCCAAAGTCTCTGAAACGTTCAAACGTTCTCATTGAAAAAGGCCATTTGACTGGAACCAAGTAGTAGCTGACTTATTGAGAGGCTCAAGTCAGTTTGGCCACGTTCTTCGGAAGGAAATAGTGAGAAGCATATTGGTAAACTCGGAATTCTAGGCTTTGGACCCACATACCCTCACATGCGCATATGAGTATCGTTCGAAACGCTAGTTGCTTTCATCTTTATTTTCGTTTGCCCATTGGTGGACGCAAGATCCGCCTGCGTGTGCCAATATCTAATAGCTACTAGATTTCGTCTGGCCGATAAATCGTTCAGTTCCCTCGCGAATTCTTGCTAGAGTAATCTCTCTTATCTGAACCAGCGATTCGTCGAAGCTGGCAACCTGCATGCTCTGACTTGTGTACAACCGAATATTTCGATTCAGGGTATCTCTTCCCCGTTTCTTTATCCAGTATGAAACCACGCATTCTGGTCTTTGCCGGAACATGCGAATATCTGCACATTACATCCAAGCCCCTGTATTAGTTGATATTAAGAGAGTATTAGAAAAAGACAGTTAGCATGACCGCACTAGAAAATTGATCTTGAGACGACTGGCAGACTCAGGAAGACTGTTCGTTATCTCTTCTGCTCGACCTAATCGCCTGTTTCTTTCGACGATTCAATTCTAGTAGCTTTTCCTTGTATTCCCTTTTCTTTTTCTTATCGCCTTGGACCCGGGCTTGGTCGTAGAGCTTTCTTAGCCTGACCTCTTCGGCGTCAAATTCAGACAAATTTTACAGCAGAAGTATATGGGCGATGGCTTAGTTATGGGTTCCTGTTTCTTTCTTTCTTGTGAGTAA
>DAHVAI010000154.1 GCA_027314685.1 Nitrososphaerota archaeon
GGCAAAATCTTCAGCCGTGATAAAGAATTTTTTACAACGCAGCTGCTTTCAAATCCAATTGAAGATGACCAAGGTAATGGGAGCACATCCATCGATAATCGTGCCGCCTTTCAAAACAGTAAGACTTTTCATATATATTCCAGAATTGCTTTTTATGAAAGCAGAAATCAAAGCAACTGAAAACGGCCCATATCTAGTATTGATCGATGGAAATGTCTCAACTGCTCTGTGCAGGTGCGGCCAATCGTCGAACAAGCCTTACTGCGATGGCACGCACAAGAAGGTCAACTTCAAAGCTAATGCGGCAGAAGTTAACCTGACTCAATAGGCACCCAGCTCTCCTCTTCGGAGAGCTTGTGCTTTTCACGCAACATCTATATCCGTAACTACGAGAGAGCATCATCGAGCCTGACATTTTTGGCATCCGAGATTGTCACAATTCTTGGCCCGATCACAATCGTTGTCATACTAGCTGCGATATACCTTGCATCCCCCAGATTTGGTCCGCATTACACTTCCCGTCTCACATGTCCAAAGTGCGGAAAGACGTTTGATTACGAGTGGCTACCGGGAGGATCGTTCTCGGCAATAAGATTGGGAACCAAGAGGTACATGCGCTGCCAGCTGTGCGGGAAATGGGCGCTTTTTGAGATGCTCAAAACATTGGTTCCGCCAGAGCAAGGCGACGAAAGCGAACCATCTGAAGAAAATTGAAGATCTGATGTTATCCAAATGAGTCAAGTTTTCCCTGAGCCCACCGTCGGCGCGCTTGTTAAGAGAGAAGATGGTCGCGTTCTCCTATGCGAGTCGCACAAGTGGCCTGGATACTATACAGTTCCCGGAGGACACGTCGAGCTTGGAGAGACCTGTGAGCAAGCCCTCCTCCGCGAAATCAAGGAAGAAGTTGGACTGGACATCAAAGTTGTTGATCTAGTTTCGATTCAAGAAGTGATCTATCCTCACGAATTTCATAGAAAAGCACACTTTATCTTCTTTGACTATTTGTGCAGTGCCGATGGCGACCAGCAGGTCAAGGTCGATGAGAAAGAAATCCAGAGGACAATTTGGATTCCTCCTAGAGACGCTCTAAACATAAACATCGATAGATACCTGAGACATTTTCTGACAAGGCTCATGGACAAGTCAGTCCCATTCAGCGTGACGTGGAAGTGAACCCATGCCTAAATTCACCTACACGGGCATCATGGTTTCAAACATTGAAAGATCCATAAAATTCTACACAAAGGAGCTTGGGATGAAACTACTATTCAAAACCAAGATCAAGGAGACCGGTGGACAGATTGCGTGGCTCAGGTCTCCGGGATCCAAGCAAACTCTAGAACTAAACTGGTATCCCAAAGCCTACAAGTTTGGCGGTCAATCGGGACTGGACCATCTCTGTTTTGAGGTAGCAGACGCGTACAAGTTCTCAGACAAGCTCACAAACAAGTACAAGTTTCCGATCAAGCCATTTGTCGAGGGTAACTGGGTGCTTTCATACTTCAAAGACCCCGACGGAAACTGGATCGAGCTTGGACATCGCAGGAGGAAGTCCTCTTGAGTAGTGAAGAGATACTTTCGCTCCCCGACCCGCAGTTCAAGGCGCGGATAGTTCAATTGATTCTCTCAAAGCAGACCGAGACCGCGGTTGAGCTTGTCAGCAAGCGATACAAGGTGAGGACTCCAAGGCTCGGCGTCGGTCCGACCAAAGGAAAGAAAATAGCACTCGCGGTGTATTCAGTTCAGGCAAACTCGATTCTATTCAGCGATCAAGAACACTACTTTGACCCGTTTGTCATCCTCCACGAAATGTATCACTGCATAAGATCCGCTTCTGGCTCGCATCGGGGAACAGAGAAGAACGCAGACAGGTTTGCTCTAGATTACATCGCGGCTTTCAAGATGCAGTTTGCTGGCGCGTTCGATTTGCAGATCTCCAAAGTGGATTAGCTCTTGGACATCATCGCATTGGTTGCTGTGATCGCAATCAGCGTCTTTGTCATTGCGGAGGTGCTAGTCTCTTATCAAAAGTTCCAATTGAAGAAGCAGTTTCTGGAAGAAATGGACGAAAAGAGCCAAGATGGAAAAGATACTGCAGAATTGCAATAATTCTTAAACAGACAATCTCTCATAATGATCTGCTTTGTCCTCGCTATCTTGGTACAAACCAAGGGCCTTTGAGAATAATTCAAACTGGCGCTCCAAGATAATAATCGAAAGACCATCCGCCGAGATGTGTCTAGCTTGCAGAGGCGCCAAGCTTCTATGCGGTAAGCCCAAGTGTCCCATAATAACAAAGGCGGAAGGATTTGCAAGACACGCGCCAGAGCTTTACAACTCCGAGCTAGTCCAAGGTTCATCCCCGCCGGGAGTTTTCGTGGGAAGGTTTGGGTATCCGAAGGTATTCATCGGGCCGATGGTCCCAGCGATCCACGGGGACACTGAATTTCTCGACACGCCGGAGATGTGGAAAGGAAAGACTATCGAGGAGATCGTAGACTATCGATACAGTTTGATTCGAGGGTGCGTGAGGGCAGACATCCATGACGCGACGCATGGTTCAAGGTTGATACAAGATCTCCAAGAAATTGCAATGTCAGCGAAGCCAGCGGATTCAGAATTGCTACTTTCAAAAAAACCTGTTAATCGTATCTCTTTCAGCGAGAACAGTCAGCCGTTTGGTCCCAGCGCTCCGATGAGAGAGTTCAAGCCAAGCGGAAACATCTCGGTGGACCAGAGGATCGAAAAGGCGTACTACGACAAAGACCTGAAGGCCTCGGACGCTGTGTTTTACCTGTACAGAAAAGGAGTATTGTTCTCCAAACTGGAAAAATCCTTCTCCGTAGGAATGTTTGGAGAGAGACAGAAAAGAAAGCTTGTACCAACACGCTGGAGCATAACTGCCGTTGACAGCAACCTATCGCTGCGGCTGATAGATGAGATAAAGGATTACGAAACAATTGACAATTATCGCGTTTTTGCTTACACAAACCTAGACAACGTCTACGTTGGCATACTCATTCCTGAAAAATGGAAATACGAATGGATAGAGGCGTGGCACTCTGGAACCGCTTGGAATCGTTTTGGTTCAGAGCCTGAAATGATAGGCGACTTTGAAGGATACTATGGAAGGAAGACCTACGCAAAGCCCGGCGGGTGCTATTACTCAACTAGGTTTGCCGTCTCAGAATACCTTTCGAGGGAGCGAAGACAGGCGGGCGCGATCATGCTTCGAGAGATACATCCTGGATACATCCTCCCCGTCGGCGTCTGGAACGTCAGGGAGAGCATTCGAAGTCTCATGTCGGGCAGCTACAGAAGTTTCGACTCTTTCGGTAAAGCGCTGGATTTTGCATGCTCGAACTTTATGATATCAAAATCGCACTGGATCCGCAATTCAGAGCTCATAAGGCGGGAGCTCGAGCAAAGAAAAATAAGCGATTACTGAATTCAAATAATTGAAACTCTAATCATTTAAGCCTTAAATAATTTCAGAAACTAGTTTTCTAGTATTGCCGGCCTACAAGTACACCGTCTTATCCAACACAACCATAGGCACGATGATGGGAGCTCTTGACAGCTCCATCGTTCTCATCGCGCTTCCCACCATACTGAAGAAACTTCCCGGAACCGGCGCCGACGAGGGATTGTGGATTATCATGGGGTACATGCTCATCACGTCAACCTTTGTTCTGAACTTTGGAAGGATCGGCGACATGTTTGGCAGGGCAAGGACATACAACATCGGGTTTGCCGTGTTCACCATAGGTTCCTTCCTTTGCAGCCTTTCGCAGACTGGTTTGCAGCTCATAATATTCAGACTGCTCCAGGCATTTGGATCAGCTTTGCTCTGGGCAAACAGCGGGGCTCTGATAACCGACGCCTTTCCCTTGAACGAGAGGGGAAGGGCACTCGGGCTAAACCAAGCTTCGCTTGTCTCGGGTCAGGTTGTGGGACTGGTCTTGGGTGGAATTTTGACAGCGACCCTCGGATGGCGCTCAATTTTCTGGGTAAACGTACCCATAGGAATCTTCGCAACCGTTTGGGCGCACTACAAGCTCCGCGAGATAACTGCGCTAAAGAAAAAGCAAAAGCTGGACATTTGGGGCAACCTCACTTTTGCTGGGGGCCTATCCATCTTGCTCTTGGGAGTGACGCTAGGCGCGCTGGAGTCTTGGAGTCCTCTCCACTTTGCAATGATTGGCATCGGAGGAATACTAATGGTTGCTTTCACCTTTATCGAGACAAGAGTCTCGGAGCCGATGTTTGACCTCTCTTTGTTCAAGCTCAAGGTGTTCTCTGCAGGCAACCTTGCCGGAATGCTCTCAGGACTAGCGAGAGGCGCATTCACGTTCATGATGTCCTTCTATCTTCAGGGCGTACTTGGAGATAGCGCGCTAACCGCGGGTATTCTCATCATTCCTCTTTCAATTTCAGTTGCCATCGTAGGACCACTGTCCGGTATACTTTCAGACAAGTATGGCTCGTTCTATTTTGCGACGGCGGGCCTCACTGTTACAGGATTTGCATTCCTGATAATGCACCAGATACCCGCCGAGATAAGCTACGCCCTCTTAGTTGTTCCTATGGTGCTGATGGGAACTGGATGGGGTCTGTTCGGCTCGCCTATCCGCAGCGAAACATTGAGCTCCGTTCCCGCCGCTAGAAGAGGAGTGGGCAATTCAGTGACGATGACCACGATGAACGTCGGTTGGCTGGTCAGTCTTGCAGTAAGCATTCTGATAATCTCTTCCAGTGTTTCACATAGTCTCGTGCTGAGTGTTTTTGGAGGCGGGACGATTGCTGCGAGTTCAGCTTCAACCCAAATAACGAATATTACGAGCTTCATGAATGGACTGCACAATGTCTATGCTCTTTCGGCAGTTCTTGCCTTCATCGCGGTCATACCTCTACTCCTCGGGTTCAGAGGCATCAGGTCTCGTGAGGACAGAGCTAAAAAGGAAATGATCCCTGATTCATCAGCTGCAACGGCGGACGCGGTGTAACATTTGAACAAGAACTCCCAACGAAAGGACAGCATTGAGATTAACGCTTGGCGAAAGATCGGCAGCACCTATAGAACCCTGTATTCCTACATAAATTCAGATTTGAGGCCGTACGGACTCACCCCTCCACAGTATACGGTAATGCGCATCATTGGGACCTCGCAAAAGGGGACGATGATGAGCGACATTGGGAACAACATGGTGGTGACCTTCGCTAATGTAACGACGATAGTGGATAATCTAGAGAAAATGAGTTACGTGAAGAGAGTCAGAGATCCCTCAGATAGGCGCCGCATTATTGTTGAACTAACTGCTCAAGGAAAGAATATCTTCAGGAAAATTCATGAAAAACACAGCAAGGTAATCGAGGACATCATGCGCGCGCTGAGCGAGCAGGATTTGAAGAACTTGATCGAATACCTCGAGAAGCTCAAGAATAGCGTAGCATAAGAAAAAAAATTGACAGGTTTGGGTATTCTTAACCCAAGACCAGATCATTCAACAGTGCAGAAGTTTACCTTCGGCGAGATTTTGAGCGTTTTACACTCTTACGTGCTACTTTAGGTTTCGCCTTTTTCTGAGAGACGTAGCACTTGCGCGGCGTGTGGCGTTTTTTCTCGTTGTGCCTGTAGACAAGATAGGTGTAATTCTTCCCGCTCTTTCCTTTGATTACAAATTTATACGGTTTCCACGCCTTCTTACCGCATTTTGGGCATGTCGTTACCATTTTAGGGCAACATGCGCATTAGGGGGTTTTAAATGTATGGTTTGGCTCGCGAGCTAGCGCGTCTTTTTGTTAGTGTTTGTTCGATAAGAAATATCGCTCGTGCGCCTAAATAAATCTCAAATAACCAAAGAGCTTCTCTTTTCGCCTAAATTTCCCGCTTCTTCCGATAGATTCGTTCGTTTATGCGGGCTGGCTCCATCTTCAAACCTTAAATAATCGGTCGTGCAGACAATGCACAGTTACTAAATTAGAGCCGCTGTTTACAAAAAGACAGACCGATATGACGATTTTTTGAACGCTCAGAAATTGAAAGCGCATTAATCGTAGGTTTGGTTTGCCTCATTCAGAGGCTCCCAGCAGAGAAGAACCAGATCGAAACGAGGAATAACGAACGAGCGCTTCGGCTGAGGTGCAGTTTTGCACTCTATTCTTCAATGGAATTTAGGCTAAAAAACCAAAGTGAAAAAAATGCAAGTAGAAGATACTGAAAGTAAAGAAAAGCCAAGCTTCGATTCCCTTAATCTGAAGCACGAAATCCAGAGGAGTCTGCGCGAGATAGGATATGGGTCGATGTTCCCCATCCAAGCTCAGTCAATCCCCCCACTTATCCAAGGAAAAGATGTCATCGGACAAGCGCACACCGGTTCCGGAAAGACCGCGGCGTTTGCGATACCTATCATCGAGAAGGTGGATCAATCGAAACCATACGTCCAAGCGTTGGTGATTGTCCCTACGAGAGAGCTTGCGCTGCAAGTGACGGATGAGTTCAACAAGATAGCTAGACACCTGCCGATCAGAGCGTATTCAATCTATGGCGGCCAGTCGATCACGCCTCAGATAGAGAGGCTCACCAAGAAGACTCCACAGATCGTGGTTGCTACACCCGGTCGCCTGATAGACCACATGGAACGGGGAACCATCGATTTCCAGGATGTCAAATTCGTGGTTCTAGACGAGGCAGATAGGATGTTGGACATGGGTTTCATAGATGACATTGACTACATAATGCGACAGATCCCCAACGGCAGTCAGACCGCACTTTTCTCAGCAACAATGCCGAAAGAAATTCTACGCCTGTCTCACAAGTACATGAATCACCCCGTGAACGTACTTGTAGACAGCGACGAGTTATCGGTTAATGAAATTGACCAGTCATACGCGATTGTGGACGAGCGCTCCAAGTTCCAGGCTCTTGTAGAATACATTAGAAAGAGTCAGATTTCTTCAGGAATAGTATTCTGCGCCACGAAGATCAAAACACAAAGACTCGCCGAGCGCTTGCAAGTACAAGGCTTTCGCGCCGCACCAATTCATGGCGATCTGTCACAGAACCGAAGGGAACATGCGATGCGTAACTTCAGAGAAGGAAGAATTGAGCTGCTAGTTGCAACCGATGTCGCTGCGAGAGGAATTGACGTCCCGGAAGTAGGGCACGTCATCAACTACGACGTACCACAGGATCCCCTGACATACTTCCATAGAATAGGTCGCACGGCAAGAGCAGGAAGGGCAGGCAAGGCTATTTCACTTGTGGCCAACTCCGAATATCCTGACTTTAGCCGGATAGTAGGCATGACTGAGGCGCAGATCCTGAAGGTAACAGACATTCTCCCAGCCGGTTACAAGCCTCCCGCGGAAAGTCCGAAAACGCATTTCTCAGACCATAGAGGTGGCAGAAGGTTCCAAAGAGACCATCATCAACCATTCAGAAGAAATGATCAAGGTGGTGAAAGGGGACGAGGATTCAGTTTCACCGAAAAAGTTTCCGAAGGTCAGGGTCACTTTGAACATCGCGAGAACAAGCCCTCACTCGACAAGAATAGACCTCAGGATTCTCGCAACTTTAGGCGCCCTCGAAAGCATTACGGGCACTAGGCACTTTACCGAATAGCCGAACACTAGAAAAGACAACGCGGGAACGAGAGTCCGACTCGCGCTCTCGTTTCTTATATAGTAAGTATGAAAGAGTCGGTATATGCAACGACATGAAGAAGCTCCAAAGCGCTTCTTTCTCATAGGTTCCCACATCGAAAAATCTCTCTCTCCTGCGATGCATAATGCCGCTCTGAAGAAACTGGGAATCTTTGGCGTGTACGAGCTCCATCAGATTCCCGAGAAGGAGTTTCATTCCGAGATGAAGCTAATCAAAAATCAACCGGATTTGGTTGGCTTCAACGTAACTACCCCATACAAAGAATTGGTGTTACCCTACATCAGTAGAATGGATTCACGTTCAAGAGTGATCGGTGCAGTCAACACCGTGAAGATCCTGTCCGACGGCAGAATGGTCGGTTACAACACTGATGTGGACGGAATTCTGGTTTCATTGAAAAGCCTCGATGTATCAGTGAATTCTAGGGCTGTAATCTTAGGTGCAGGTGGAGCGGCGAGAGCATGTGCTTATGCGCTTCTAAAAAGAGGTTGTGTTTCCCTGGTTATACTAAACAGGTCGAGTGCCCACGGATTAAGACTACACCGAGACTTTTCCAGACAATTTCGCACATCAGAAATCAGAACTGCAACTCTGAACAGGAAAAATGTAGAAAGAGAGCTTGGAAATTGCGATCTTTTGATCAATGCGATCGCGAACCCCTTCCCCATAGAAATCGAGTTTAACAAGGCAAACATCGGTATGCGATTTTTTGATCTCTGGTACGGCAAACCCACCAGCGTGCTCCAGAGAGCGCGCAAGTCTCATGTGAAGTCAATTGACGGCCTATTGATGCTGTCAGAACAGGCTGCAAAGTCGTTGGAAATCTGGACGGGAAAACGCGCGCCTAGGAAGACAATGTATCTTGCGGGAAAGAGAGCCTTGTCTAGACAAGCTCACGTCGCATCTGCCTGAAGAAGTTCTCAAACGAGGACTCGTCTCGGACCAATCTTCGTAACTTCTCGACAGATCTGATTGTATCAGAGAATATGTGGCTCGCGTAAGGGTTTGTCGCCTGTATCTCGTAGTAGACGCGTTCATTCTCTGCAAGCAGTCGCTTTGAAAGCTCTAGTATGTGATCAAAACTCGGACTGTGGATTTTTGCAGGGAGCTTACTACTCCTGACTGTATCAGCGAATATAAGTGCAAGCAAGTGAGGTAGTGTGAGAACGTAGGCCATGAGTCGATCATGATCCTCCATGCTCATTCTGAAAATCCTGTAATGCGGAAACACGTTTCTTAGAAAGTCGGCCTTTTTGCTCACGTCAATCATACAATTTTCTGCGAAAGCGTTGGTACTGGGGCCAAATAGAGGATGGATCGAAAAAAGCCAAATATTTCGAGGCAGCTTCCCAGATGAAACTAAATTCCTAACGCCGTTCTTAACCGAGGAAACTTCCAAGATCCTAACTTTACCGGCCTTTAATTTTGCTAGTTTCCGAATCAGCTTAGGTGTCTCTCGAATTGGAACCGCTACGATGTGAATATCTGCAGACGTAGCCTCATCAAAGTTCTTTGCAAATCCGATACCAGTCTCTCGCTCCCATTTACTTGCCAGCCGTGGATCTTCATCATACACAGACACTGCCAACCCGGCTTCAGAAAAGTACGAGGCAAACCATCCGCCCATTCGGCCCGCACCATAAATCGAAGCAGTCCTGATTCCTTCGCCACGGAGATATTCCTTTATCGGCCCCAAGAACATCTTCTTCCTCTGGACTATCTTCGAATGCACAATGAGATCGGTCACAATTTTCCGGGCGAGCTCCCCGTCGAGGCCTTTCTGCCTCGCGTAACGAGTCATTTCAGTTGCGAGTTTCTTTTCTACCTCTTGATTTTCCACACTAACCCCTGAATTTTCCTTTGCCCTTGCGATAAGCTCAGCAACGTTCTGTCTTGCCAATGCGAGATCGAGAATCGACTTTGTGAGTTCTCGCATCTCAGCACGATATTTCTTGAGTGAGTTCAAGCCATCACGCAACATCTTTACTTCAAGACTCGCGGCACAAATCCGCCAACGATAGCAAGATCTGCCAATACGCAGGCCGTCATACATTCCACGACCGGTACAGCTCGCGGCACAACAGTAGGATCATGCCTTCCAGGCACCACTAGGCTAGATTCTTTCATCGTAACAACGTCCAAGGTCTCCTGAGCGGCTGCTATAGATGACGCAGGCTTGAATCCGACGCGGAACACCACCGGCATACCATTGGTCAGTCCTCCGAGAATACCCCCAGAGTTGTTCGTTTTCGTCACTATCTTACCTTCTGGCGTCGCGACGTACGCGTCGTTGTTCTGTGTACCTTTCAGCTTGGTTCCACCAAAGCCAGATCCAAATTCTATTCCTTTGACAGCCGGTATCGAAAACATCGCCCTGCTCAAGAGAGACTCTACCGAAGAGAATACTGGTTCTCCCATGCCCACGGGAAGGTTCAGGACGTTACACTCGACGATACCACCTAGCGAGTCGCCGTGGCCCCTTTCTTCGATAATGAGTTTCTTCATCTTTTCTGCGGCCTGTAAGTCAGGGCATCGAACTTCGTTTGAATACCTCTTGGAAACAATGTCTTCTTTCGACATTTTTCCAGTTTCGGATCTGACGCCGCCTAACTCAAGTGTGTATGCGAATATCTCGACCTCCAGAGCTTTTGAGAGAAGTTTCTGGGCAACCGCTCCAGCCATTACAAAACACGCAGTGATTCTCCCAGAAAACCTCCCACCGCCTCTGTAATCATTCAATCCTGCGTACTTTACAAAAGCAGGATAGTCAGCGTGACCAGGACGCGGGATATTGACGAACTTGTCATAGTCAGAGCTTCGCTGGTCACCGTTCCATATCAACATCGTAATTGGCGCCCCGGTTGTTTTTCCCCCGAATGTTCCAGAAATGATCTCTACGCGATCTTGCTCAGCTCTTTGAGTGGTCACTATGGATTGTCCAGGCTTTCTTAGATCGAGGAGTTTTTGGACATCATTCTCAGAAAGGTCCAGTCCCGTTGGACACCCATCGATTACGATGCCAACGCACCTGCCATGGCTTTCTCCAAAGCAGGTGATGGCAAACTGTGATCCCATAGTGTTTGGAAGACTCATCGAGACGCCTCTACTATCCTTAGCGTTTTCTTGTCGTGACAAAGGAACTGCAGATCTTTCACAAAGTTAGGGTAGGACTTTTTCACGCAATCTGGGTCTGAAACGAAAATCTCACCATACCTTCCTGACAAACCTGCGATAGCAAATGCCATTAGCATGCGATGATCCTTTTCAGGGTCCATAAGAATAGGTTTTCGGAGAGGCTCTGAAACAACAGATGCGTCAACTTGAAGGGAAGACCGTCTCTCAATGGTTCTGACTCCGAGCTTTCGCAGCTCGCGCGCGAGTACGGATAACCGATCGCTCTCCTTGTACCTCAAGTGGCGCACATTTGAGATAGTGATGTCAAACCCCTTGGCAGCTGCGAGTCCAGCAATCGCGGGAACAAGATCAGGCGACTGTTTCATATTCAGGTCAAGGATCCTGGGCGATCTCAACTTGCCCCTCACGTAAATTGAATTTCCGCTCTGCGTTATGGTGGAACCGAGTCTCCTGGCTATCGAGATCACCTCCGCGTCCGGCTGTGGAAACTTTGCATTGATGCCTACCAACTCGGATTCGCCAGAAGCTGCCAGGGTCGCGCAAATTATAGCTGCACCGGCGCTCATATCACCAGGAACCTCAAACTTTCGCCCTTTTTGGGTCTGATTTCCTCTGACTATGTAGCCTGCTGATCGAGGAAGTTCTTCTACCTTCAAACCAAAGAACGCGAGAACTGCAAGAGTTGCGTCAATGTACGGCTTTGACACAAGCACTTTCGGATCTTTGAACTTGATCGTAGAATCCCTAGTTGCCCTAGTGCAGGAAATCAGGAGCGAAGATGCGAATTGGGAAGATATAGAACCATCGATCGTGCAATCACCTCCGTCGATTCCCCCTCCCTTGATGATTACTGGCAGTCTTCCATTCTGCTTCGAATATGAGCATTCAACCCCAAGCTGCGGCAGAGATTCGAAGATCGCGTGCATCGGGCGCATTGAAAGCGAGTCATCGCCTGAAATCTCAACCGTCGAGCCTTTGCTAGCGAGTGCTGCGTATGCGATTGCAAACCTGGCTGTAGTTCCAGATCCCTCCGCGTAAACTTTGATCTTCCTCTTCTTCGACTGCCCCGGTATAATGTGCAGAGACCCTCCTTCATCTCTGCTTTGCGTAATCTTGCAGCCGAATGCGCGCAGGGCACCAACGCTTGCAAGGATATCATCTGCGAGCTTATCGCCGCACTGAGTAAGCTTCGAGGCACTTGATCCCAGAGATGCAACAAACAAAGCTCTGTGCACGTAGCTCTTCGACGGCGGTAATCTTAGCCTGGCACCAAACTCCTCTGGAGGGCCACGAACGCAAAGTTTCAAGTCGAATCTACTTCCTGAGCTGAACTACGGAGACCGTCAGAATGTTAGCGTTCCCAATTTCAGACCATTTTTTCTTGATTTTATTTACAGTTCTTAGATCGTCGCAAAAAGCTGCGACCGCGGGGCCCTTTCCCGTTATGCCAGCAGCGTTAGCCCCTTCGCCTAGCGCCAGGGAAATTGGCTCCATGGAATATCCTAGTGAGGCGCATTGAATTATCGAGTTGAGCAGCATCGCAGTGACCAAGTCTCCTCTCAACGCGCATCTGAACGCTTCAAGACTCTCCCCCCGGTAACTCGCGTAGTTTTCCGAGTGAATGCTGCTAGTAAGAACCTTTTTCTTCGGCACGAGTATTACCACTCTTGATCCGAGTTTTCGAGGCACTTTGGAGTGTCTGATCAGCCTAAAATTTGTATTATCGGTGAAGACTAGTCCGCCCAGAAGCGAGGCGGAAGCATCGTCATAAGCACCAGTAAGTGAAGCGCGCGAGTCTTTCGATGCTCTGCAACTAGATCTCAATATTGAAGTTGAATCGCCCGACCTGGAATAGAGCCCGAAAACTGCTTTTGTTGTTGCAACCGACACAGCGCTCGAACTCTTTAGCCCAATCGCCGTAGGAATGTTTGAATCGATATCAATTTTTAGATGTGTCGAAGCAGGCAATCTGGTTCTGAGCGATCTTAGGGCGTACTCGACGCTTCTTGCGACAAGTCGATGAGGATCTTGCGCTCCTCCGAATATCTCTGGTTCTTTGGAATTTCCTTCTAGGAACTGTGCTTTGACTCTGCACGTCAAGTCGATAGCAATTGCAGATCCCCTTCCAGCAGGTATCGCATTAACAATTGAAACCGCAGAATTTGCGCTAGCTTCAGAAACTTTTCTAGTAGGTACGCGCATCATAACTCACCATGCAAAATCTGCAATGATTCAAGAATTAGATCCCTTGAGACAGGAACGAGATAGTTACCATTCCTTGAGTGCATCTTGCCAATTCTCTCTGGTAGCGCCATCCTGATTGTTGATTTCGCAGCTTTCTTGTCAAGCTTTACAAACTGCATAATCTTGGGGCCATCAATGGTAACGCGAATGCCGAAAGTCTTGATTACTCTGCGCATTAGATCCGTTTGAATTTCGTGATCCTGTTTCTTGAAAAATCTGAGCTTTTCAGCAATCCATCCCTCGGCAACCATTCCCAAGATGACTGCCTTACCGTGACTCAATCTATAGTTCGAGGAAGCCTCAAGCGCATGTCCAATCGTGTGTCCGTAGTTTAGGACCGATCGTAGATTTTCCTCTAGTTCGTCGCTTTCAACCACTTGCGCTTTTATCCTGCAAGTCTGCGGGATCAGTTTTGCTAGCGACCGCGCGTCAAAGGAATCAAGCTGTTCCAATGAGTGAAAGAGGTTCTTATCAGCGATAATGCCTGACTTTACCATCTCTGCTAGGCCGTTAATAATTTCAGAATCCGGCAATGTATCCAGCGTGGAAGTGTCTACTAGCACCGTCTTCGGCTGATAGAAAGTTCCAAGTTGATTCTTCCCCCATTCTGTGTCAACGCCCGTCTTCCCTCCCAGGCTACTGTCTACCTGCGCGAGAAGGGTTGTGGGCGCCTGGACGTATTCTATTCCCCTCTTAAAGATGGAAGCGACAAACCCTGCAACATCTCCGACAACACCTCCCCCGAGTGCAACAATCATCGACTTGCGGTCAAGACCATGATCGCTCAATCGAGAAGCAATTCTGTCACAGGTCCTGAGATTCTTGTTTCGTTCTCCATGCGGGAACGCGATCACGTGTGTCCGCGCGTACTTTGATAGTTGATCTTCCAGCTTCCCTGCATACAGTTTCGAGACGACGTCATCAGTTACTACTGCAATCGCGCTCGTTCCAGAGAATAGTTCTCTTTGCGTCCGGAGCCGCGACAGAAGTCCATCTTCGATTACTATGCGGCAGTTTGCGCTTTTTCGAGCGAATGTGATTTCAAGACCGGCCGTTTGCATTCGCAATGTCGCTCGAGAATGGGCTGTCACTTTCTCTTATCGTCTTGTGTATCGAGTCGCATACCTTGATGATTTTCTTAAGTTCTCCCGGAAGAACTGCTTGTGGTCCATCGCTAAGTGCTTCTTGAGGTCTATCGTGAACTTCGATCATCAGGCCGTGCGCGCCAGCAGCAATAGAAGCCCTAGCCATCGGAAGCACGAGGTCTCGCCTACCGGTGCCATGACTCGGGTCTCCGAAAATTGGGAATGGAGTTTCTCTTCTAATCGCAGGGATTGCGTTTAGATCCAGCGTGAACCTTGTGGTTGGCTTGAACGAACCGCCCAATGGCAAAATCCCCCGTTCGCATAGAATTATCTTACGATTGTTCTTTGCGACTATTCTTTCTGCGAAGCTCAAGTACTCGTCAATTTGTGAGCCGAAACCTCTCTTGAAAAAGATAGGCAATCCGGTCTTCGCGGCAGTCTCGATCAGATCTTGGTTGAACATGTTTCTAGCTCCAATCTGGAGAATGTCAGTATACTTTGCGACTGTTTCTACGTCCATTTCGCTGCGTATCTCGGTGATTGTTGGCAAGTCCAAGTCCTTGCTCACGGCCTTTAGGTGTTTCAAACCCTCCACTCCCAGACCTTGGAATGAATGAACGGACGTCCTTGGCTTGAATGCACCGCCTCGTAGAATATGCGCGCCAGCCTCTTTGACTTCCTTTGCGATTCTGTGTAACTGCTCGTAACTTTCGATGGAGCATGGTCCCGATATGTAAACTGGTGGTTCGTCCCCTCCGATTGCCACTCCACGAACCTTCACAACTACGTCTTTTTGGATGTAGCCTCTGCTCACTAGGCGGTAAGCTGATTGTATTCTGATTGCATCATTAACTCCTTGCATCGACTTGATCTGGTCAAAATCGACCTTCTTCTCGTCGCCAATTATTCCGATGACAGTCTGGTATTCGCCAGAAGAAACGTCCACCTTGAGACCTTTTGACTTGATCTTTTGAATTACTTCTTCTATCTGCGCCTTTGTAGCGCTAGGCTTCATTACGACGCTCGTGGGAAATTCAACTCCAATTGAAACAATATTCTATTCACTTCGTGTGTTTTTTGTGTAGAAAGAAGAGTCGTTTGAGAACTCGTCTGACGGCTTACCAAAAGAGAAAATACGCTACGTTCGATAGGCCCAAAAAGGGCAACTGATATTGGCAGGACATCACGTTACCTACTCGTTTAGAGCAAAGGTTCTCCCCTTATTAAGTAAAATGGTCAGCCGATAACTCCATACTCGAGTAACTGCAATCGTTGCTCGATCGAGGAAATACATTACCAGAAACGCCTTACATCTGTAAACCATTCTAGTTTCATCGCAATCGAAACAAGTATCATCATCGACCCAATGTAAGCGGGAAACAAACCGAGCCAAAAGGAAGGGTTACCCGGTGATGCGATGTATTCAGAAAGAATATACCATATCCCATACAAAAGCAACACAACGCCAGCCAAGAGTAGTGCCATTTTCGTAAAGTTGTAGACTCTAATCTTTTCTCGTTCATTCAGCGGTCTCACCGCAATCGTCCATCCCCGTTTATCTTCTAGTAGTTTGTTTACGCTTCAACCTTTCGTTTCTCTTTTCTTCTACTTGGTGCTGAGTCCGAGCTTGTTTATACATCGTGAAACCTCGTCTTATGATCATAACGCCTGCGCCAACGAAGATGACATTCGTTGCCAGATTTAGAGCGTTACTTGGAATGTACACGAAAAACAGAATTCCCATAGCAATCATGGTCACCCCTGCCGCGATTTCTACGGCGGTTCTAAGCATGCTATCGACACCTAGACGATGTTCGCATCCAAAGAGCTTGCTCTAGGCACTAGCTTCTCTTCCTGATCTTGGATTTCCGGCGCAAGTGATTGACCTTCAAAGACCTTGGAGACTATTCTTAATCTCAACTTTCTAGTTCCGTCACCATTCTTTGCAGAAACGTTGATTGCAGGCATCCCTCGGAACAGGGACATTTTCTCGCTCAACTGTTGACTGGGAATCAGATCAATCTTGTTCAAGATCAAAAGTATGTTTGCTGGGTTTATGTGCAGCTGCTCCATGACTTCTCTGCAGCTTTGGTATTTTATCTGCATCGTGTCGAGCGGCTCGCTTGCGTCGATCAGCAAGAGGATCATGTCTGCATAAGTCAATTCTTCCAAAGTCGATTTAAAAGCCTCCACCATGTAAGTGGGCAACCTGCTGATGAAGCCAACTGTATCAGAAAGCAGGACTTGTTTTCCGGCAATCGGCTCAAATTTGCGTGTGGTCGTAGTAAGCGTTGTGAACAGGTCCTGGGACTCCTCCTTGCTCTCGGAAACAAGCCTATTGAAGAGAGTAGTCTTTCCACTGCTGGTGTAACCAGCAAGCGACACAAACGGCATGTTCAATCGCTCTCTCGAAGTTATGAAGAGCTTTCTTCTTTTCCTAGCTTCCTCGAGCTTGTTCTGCACAATTGTCATTTGTCTCTTGAGAGCTCTGAATTTCACGTCAACTGCATATTCACCCATTCCCATGAAGCCCGCCTGTTCTCCTCTGAGAGACAATCTCACTGCCTCTCGCGCTCTTGGAATCTCGTACTTGAGTTCCGCTAACTTGACCTGCAGCTTTGCTTCGGTTGTAGTAGCGCGTGAATTGAAGATATCAAGGATGAGCCTTTCACGGTCTATCACTTCTTGGTGTGTAAACTTCGCTAGATTGTGAGCTTGAGAAGAAGAGAGCCGTTCATCCACAACTATGAGCTGAGATTTCTTCTGTTCTGCAATATCTCTGATTTCGATGGCTTTGCCGCTTCCCACGCCATACTGCTGATTCGTGAGTCTCTTTTGTGTAATCGAATCCACCACTTGGTAGCCCGCAGCTTCAACCAAACCTTTAGCTTCTTCAGACATGAAGGGGTCAGGGTACGTAACCAGAATGACTTTCTTACCCAAATGCTTGGGGCTGGAGGCGATTTTGCTTCCAGGGTCGGTGCTTCTAGCCATCTTCAGTACACGTTCTTGGAAGACGACCGATGCATGTAATGCCTAATTCTTAGCCCGATGAAAAAGTCCGCTAATTTTCAAAGCATGCTTTGAGAAATGTTTTGCTCGCGCCTGAGCTGGAAATCTTGCTCTCTGGCAGCTTTCGCCATAGCGCCCGCGCGCCGAGCTTTTGCAACTTCGGCCGCACCCACAATTTTCGAAATTATCTTGACCCCTTCTTCTGTAATCTCAACTTCACTCTTTGTACTCATGACAAGAGATCCGTTCATTTTCTTGATAGCTAAACGCAAATGCGGGCTGGCGATAATCTTTCTGTTCCGTTGCATAGGCGGTTCCACAATTTCAGCAATTTCCCAGATTCTTCTGGGGGATCTCTCGACTAGCGCAAGAAGTATCTTTTGCATTTTCTCGTCGATCTGAAGGTCGACCTTTTCCTTCTTTGAGAATTTGTTAAGCAGTTTTACGACATCAGCAGAATCGAGACAGCTTTTTTCACTATACCCTTTCGTGTACGAGGCTACAATAGAAACAATCTCTGGCCAATCCTTTTCCTCATAATCCTGCAAAAGGACAAATGTTTCGGCAGGAACGTAATAGCCTCCTCTGATTGGATAGAGCTGACGAGTTCCAATGTGTTCAGACATACTGTTTTTCGCCCTGGATTAGTTTCGGTTCAGGACCGAAGCGACTAGGCATGGAGAGCAACCGCGGGAGCTGCTCAAATCTTGGAAGGCATCCAAACAAAGTCTTGGGTTATCCATTACAATATCTTACCCAACCCTCCTTATTACTGTTGTCATTCTGGCCTTTGATGGCAGCTACAACACGTAAGCACTAACTTATACTGCTCTTCAGTCAAGAACTGCCTGAATTCTGCGTGGGAAAAATTCTTACCCCCAGAAGGACTCGTCGGTTTGTAAAAAAAGTAGCCCAAACAAGAATTTTCACTTTATCATCGTAACCATATGGTTACATCTCGTCAACTGTCGAATCATGCAATAATTGCACGAACATAATTGATGACATGCAATTCTTGCATCGCTTCCTACTAAACCCTCTAAAGTCGATCGCAAGGGCTGGAGGGCGAGAAAACTAAAGAGCCAAGCTGAACAACGCGTTTCAAGCTCTCTAAGCTCAGAAGAGCTCAAATTCAATAGAAACCGCGTGAACAGAGCTATAGCGGTACAAGCCACTTTGAGAAACTTGCGTCTCGTCCCTTGACCACATCAAAGAACTTGGCTTGAATCTTCTCTGTTGTCGGTCCTCTGACTCCATTGCCTATTTTCCGTCCGTCGATCTCTC
>DAHVAI010000210.1 GCA_027314685.1 Nitrososphaerota archaeon
TTACTATTGCAGGTATGCGTTTGACAGGTGCAAAGTGGAGAGACCGGAGCTTAGTGAAGTTGATAAGTTGAGGTTGGTAGCTTGTCACAAGTACCATTAGGCAACATTGCAAGCAGAGAGGGCAACTATCCCATACTCGAAACTCACGATGTTTCTGTGATATTCAGAAGGAGCAAACCGCTCTTTAGAAGGGCTTTGTTTGATACCGAAATCAGGGCTGTTAATCGCGTTTCCTTTTCAGTCGGTGAATCTGAGATAGTTTCACTAGTCGGAGAAAGTGGATCTGGAAAGACTACGCTTGCACGATGCATAGCTGGGCTTGTTCCTGCTACTGCTGGCTCAATAAAATTCAACGGAAAGGAGATTGCGACATTCAACAAAGCGCTAATGAAAGAGTATTGGAAGAATGTACAGATGATTTACCAGGATCCTTTTGAATCGTTAGATCCTGGTAAAGATGTCTATTCAATTATTTCGACTCCTATCCGAAACCTTACAGAAGAAAGAGATCCCAATGTAATTCGACAAATTGTACAAGACTTGCTTGTCGAGATGGACCTTGACCCTGCTGAGGTGATGTTAAAGTTTCCGCATCAACTAAGTGGCGGGCAAAGGCAGAGGGTTAATATTGCGCGGGCATTGGCCCCAAACCCAAAACTTCTTCTTGCTGACGAACCAATTACAATGCTAGACGCCGCTCAACGTCTCAATATCCTCGCTCTTCTTAAGAGACTCCAAGCAACCAGAAAGCTGAGCATACTGTTGATAACTCATGATCTAGCCAGTGCCAAAGTGATGAGTCAGCGTACTTTCGTCATGTACCTAGGAAAGCTCGTTGAATATGGACCGACAGAACGAGTCTTGGGTAATCCGCATCATCCTTACGTCGAGCTTATTATGAAGTCTACACCTAAACTCACGAAAGTTCCATCGAAGGCAGAGGACGTGAAGTACAGTTGGATCGAGCAGAGTGAGAAAGTAAAGTCTGGATGTGTGTTTGAACCCAGATGCAAATATGCGACAGAGCTGTGTCGTTCTGAAGAACCTGTGTTGGCTGAAATATCTCCGCTACACTACGCCGCCTGTCATAACTTCCTAAACGCGGAAAAGCGAGAATGAATTTTCGAGTTAATTATGCGTCAACTGTCTTTGGATAGTGGGGCGAAGAGAAGAAAAACACCATCACCACATCGTCTCTTCCATCGTTCTTGACTCCATGCGGCACGCCTTTCGGTATGTAGAGTGAGTCGTTCTGTTTGAATGGATAGGTCTTATCTCCGACTGTGATCTTGCCCGACCCCGAGACGACGTAAGCGAGTTCTTCTGCGCTCACGTGTACCTTCTGCTTGGTGTCAATACCCGGCTTGAATACAGAATAGCCCATCATGTTCTTGTTTTTTGAAACCGTTGTCTTTGTGAGAAGAAGGTTTGAAAAGCTACCACCGCCGAGCTGTACCATCTCGCCTTTTTCGAATTGTAGCACAGTCACTTTAGATTTAGAAATTTTCTTGGCAGGAGCTCTACGTTTTGCCAATCTAGGCACCCATTATGATCGTCTTTGTCTCTGTGTATGATTCCAAACCTTCGATACCATACTCTCTACCTATCCCACTTTGTTTGAAGCCTCCCATGGGGACTTCGATTTCCCAGCCACCCGCGCCATATAGAGAGTTTATCAGAACCGTTCCAGCTTGAAGGTCAGAAGCTGCCTTTTTTGCCATTCCCAAATCCTTAGTCCAAACAGAAGCTCCCAGGCCATAAATCGAGTCGTTTGCAAGTTCTATTGCTTCATCCATGCTCTTCACCGCCACGACTGGCAAAGCCGGGCCGAAACATTCTTCGGCAACTATGGGAGAATCTTCAGATGTGTCGGTTAATATTGTTGGTAGATAAAAGAAGCCGTTCTTTAGCTCAGATTGCTCGGGTCCCCGGCCGCCTGTAACCAATTTGGCGCCCCCTTCGATCGATTTCGATACTTGTTTTGAGACCTTGTCAAGCTGAGGTTTGCTGTGGACAGGTCCCATGGTAGTCTCTGGTTTCATTCCATCACCAACTTTGATCTGATTTGCCTTCTCCTTTAGTTTCTCCATGAATCTTGGAAGGACGCTCTCGAAAACGTAGGTCCTTTTTACGCACATGCAACCCTGTCCCGCATTTCGAAATCTCCCGTTTATGGTTGCGTTGACAGCTCCATCTAGATCTGCGTCATTAGCTACGATTATCGGGTTGCTGCCACCTAGTTCTAGGGTGACTCTCTTCAGCTGAAAAGAAGCAAGCGCCATTATTCTCTTTCCGGTCGCTGTCTCGCCGGTGAACGAAACCTTTCTGGTCTTTGGGTTTGTGACAAGTTCTTCGCCAACCGATTCGCCCGATCCAGTGATGAAGTTGAGTAGACCCTTTGGGAGCCCTGCTTTTGAAAAGAGCTCGGCGGTCTTTAAAGT
The DNA here is from genome assembly GCA_027314685.1 of Nitrososphaerota archaeon. Next base: position 2,442 of record DAHVAI010000210.1, read on the forward strand.
CGAGAGCGGGGTAGTGCTCGCTGGTTTAATCACAATCGAGTTGCCAGCAGCTAGCGCGGAAGCTACCTTGGCACCCATAAGCAGAATCGGGTTGTTCCAAGGAACGATACCGGCTACTACTCCTATCGGCTCTCTTTGTACCAACGCGAGCTTGGAGGTGTCGGAGATTCGGATCTGAGATCCTCTGGCTTTGATCCCAGCGTAGTACTCAAGCGTGTGTGCAAAGAATCTTATTTCACCTCGGGATTCCATCAGTGTCTTACCTTGCTCCAAAGTCATCAGAGTGGCTAACTCTGTTTCGCTTTGTCTAACCAAAGCTGAAGTGGTAAGCAGAATCGTGGGAATATTGGTCGGTTGCTTTTTCTCTCGATCAACCGCTTCGTAGGCAGAATCAATCGCAGCCTTAGCGTCTTCGATGGTCCCTCTAGCAACGGTTCCAACATTAGAACCATTAGCAGGATTGTGGATTTCGTAGGTCTCCTTGTTGGAAGAGTCTACGAACTCTCCGTTGATGAACATCTTGTAGGACATACGAATGGAATTCTCAATGTCCGATATGAAAAACTAGTGGTTGCTTACTTGCTCGATTTGAGTGCGAGGAGTATCTTTTCTGGAGTGATAGGCAACTCCTTGAACCGAATGCCTATAGCATCGTAAACAGCATTCGCAAGCGCTGGTGCAACAGCACTGATTGGAGCTTCGCCACAACCCCGCGCTCCGTATGGTCCGTCAGGATTGTAATTTTCTAGAATTATGGAATTGATCGGGAAGTACTCCATTATTGATTGCAGCTTGTAATCCTTCAAATCAGGATTGATCACACGTCCGTTCACCAGCACCATCTCCTCGTTCATCGCGCCGTTCAGTCCCATTGAAATTGCACCTTCGTTTTGTCCGAGAACATTCAGGGGGTTTAGCGCCTTTCCTACATCTACAGCACCGATGTATTCGACTATCTTGATAGTTCCTGTTTCCGTATTGATTGCTACGCGTGCCGCCTGAGCTACAGGTGTGTAATAGGCAACGGCCTTGTCAGTCGAGCACTGTCCGGTTTCAGAATCTAGCTCGCCTGTCTTTGGCATCCAAAAGGCGCTGCCAGTGAGCGCTCCGACTTCTGGAATGTACGCGCCGCCCATCGGTCCTGGAGAAAATATTTCGGAGTATTGCATCCCCTTGGTCTCGTGCACGGCCATGATTTTTCCATCTTGCACGACTAGGCTATCTTCGCGCACTCCAAGCCGTTTTGAAGCAGCACTGATCATCTTTCGCTTAAGATCTTCGCATGCGAGTTTTACCGCCATTCCCATCTGGGAAGTCTGCCTGCTACCAGAGGCGCCCGTGCCCACAGGCGTGAGTTCGGTGTCTGATACCACCATCTGTACCATATCGATAGGAATCTGCATTTCTTCTGCAGTAATCTGCGAGAGGACAGTGTGAATACCTTCGCCAGGATCTGTCGCAGCAGTCCATAACTCAACAGATCCGTCTTCCTTCAGTCTCACGTATGCCATACTGGGAAACGAGACGTCACATTGCTCCTTTGTAATCGCAAAACCGGTCCCATACTTCCACGGACCATTCTGCTTTGGAAGCGGGTTTGCCTTTACTGCTTCAATGGTCTTTGCGATGCATTGTTCAATTGTGTTGTCGGTAAGCCTGTGTCCTATCGCAGTCATCTCTCCTACGCGAAGAAGATTCTTTCGTCTGAACTCAATCGGGTCCATGTGCAAAGCGTCTGCGACGAGGTCCATCTGTGATTCTACCGCAAAATAGATCTGAGGTGCCCCAAATCCTCGAAATGCTCCGCCTTGCACTTGATTCGTGTATACCCGGTAAATGTCAGCCTTCAGGTTGGGCAGTCGGTAAACGCTGGTCATTCCGTGTATCGAGTTTCCAACCGCGACGTTCCCTGCAAGTGAATATGCGCCTCCGTTGTAGATCAGCTTTATCTGACGACCAAGAATAGTGCCGTCTTTTTTTATTGCGTCTTTGATGTAAGTAACAGAGGGATGTCGGACACTCGTAGCGGTAAAGACCTCGTCCCTTGTGAGAGCAATCTTCACAGGCCTCCTGGTCTTTTGTGCTAAGGAAGCAACTATTGGCTCAATGTGTCCCGCCCCTTTATTGCCAAACCCACCTCCCACGTGCCTCAGTGCGATTACGCGAATTTTCACTTCGGGTACCTTTAGGGCATCGCTGAGCTCCCTCCTAGTTCTGTAGGTGTTTTGGCCCGAAGTCCAAATTGTGTAAGATCCGTCAGGATTATACTGTGCTAGAGTCGCAATTGGTTCTATGTGGGCGTGCTGAACCATGTGAGTCTCATAGCGATTTTCAATCACTAGGTCAGCTTGCTTGAAAGCTTCGTCGACATTGCCACGCCTAATTTTGAAATAGTTGGTAATGTTGGGCCGTGTCGGATCAAAGACGGACTTGTAGATTTGAGCTTTTAGGCGTTTGTACTTGCCTATGTCTGGATGAACCACCACTTTGGGATTTTGTTCAAGTGCTTCTTCGGCGTTAAACACTGCTGGAAGCTCTTTGTATTCGACTTCTATCAGATCTGCTGCTTCTTCGGCTGCTTCTAGACTCTCGGCTGCTACAGCAGCTATCGGTTCTCCAACATAACGAACTACACCGTGCGCAAGAATTGGAGTGTCGAGAAGACCTCTGCCCCGAAGACCGTTGGAGATGTCATCACCTGTGACAACCGCGACAACCCCCGGGACCTTGAGAGCCTTTTCCTTGTTTATGCTTAGGATTTGGGCGTGTGGCAATCTCGATCTGTGTATCTTTCCGTAGAGCATCCTTGCCAGTTCCATGTCGTAGGCGTAGGTCGCTTTTCCCGTTACCTTCTCTTTACCGTCCACGCGGACTATCGGTTTCCCCAGGACGACGAGGTTTTGCTTTTGAATTTGAACTGTTTCTTGCGACACCCACTAACACCCAAGATTTAGTTTGCTTTGGAACGAAATCTACGCAACCTTTCCTTGCTTTCTCTCGCGCAGTATTTTGATCAAGTGTTTATCTCTAAGATTTATTGCTGCATCCACGTTCCTCGTACCATCTTTCCAGTTGTAAAAACCCTTACCACTCTTGATACCCACCTCGCCGCGTGCGACCATGTCCTGAATTATTTTCTGGGGCCCAGTCGAAGAATCAAGCGACTTGTATAGGCCGCCCTTTGCGACATTGTTCACAAGATCGACTCCTGAAAGATCGGCAAGCTCTAGTGGCCCCACTACTTCAAGTCTTGTGCCTAGTGCCTCCTTCACAATTGTGTCAATGTCCTCAGGGGAAGCCACGCCGTTTTCAACCAACCATGTCGCTTCTCGGATCATTGCGTACAAAATCCTGATTCCTATCTGGCCAGGCACATCCTTTTGCACAACTGCAGGCTTTTTACCGATGCTTTTCAGTAACCGAACCGTTCGTTCAACAGTACTTTGAGAGGTCTTTTCTCCTCGCACAACCTCTACCGCCGCCATCAGGTTTGGTGGATTCCAAAAGTGAGCTCCGATTACACGGTCTGGGCGGGAGGTGGCAGAGGCAATAGATGTTATCGGAAGGCTGGTTGTGTTGGATGCTAAGATGCAATCGGGCTCTGTAGATGCATCAATTGTTCTAAAAATCTCTTGCTTTACATTAAGGTTTTCAAAAACTGCCTCTTCGACGTAGGTCGCGTTCTTTGCGGCTTTTTTTGGATCTGTTTCGAGCGTAATTCTCTCGATGATTGAGTCTATCGATTCGTCGATTAGACCCAAAGAAGATAGAAAGGAAATCGACTGCCGAATCTGATTCTTTGCCTGCTCTAGTATCTGCATGTTGACGTCCACCAGAGTGACTTCGTTTCCAGCGACAGCGAAAGCTTGCCCTATACCTCTCCCCATCAAACCCGAGCCGATGATTGTGATTTTCTCGTTACTTTCTCTCATTGCTAGGTCTCTGTGAATACATTTGTTCGTTTGCTTTCATATTTAAGAGTGCAATAGTTTCAGTTTGCCGTTGGATAAAACCAAAATGAGGATCTTGTTACGCATTCCATAACATTTCAAATCTTGTCTTGGAGAACCTCTTTACGAGGTCGGATTTGAATTGTCGTAAGAATTAAAGCAATGTGATATTCTGAATATGTAATTTTGTTGGCGGCAACATCCTGTTGCAAAGGATCGACAACCAGAACTCTTTAGTTCAGAATAAGTGAGAGTATTCTTGAATCAAAGTGAGCTCACGACTTAGGATCTTGTTTGCAACCGATGTTCATGGGAGTGATCCGGTTTGGAGGAAGTTCATACGCGGAGCTCAGCACTATAAGGCAGACATATTGATAATTGGAGGGGATGTGACAGGAAAGAGCGTTGTCAGCATAACTGAGAATCCTGATGGAACGTTCTCCACAGACTTCCAAGACAAAAATCTGATCTTAAAAAACTCTGAAGAATTGGTGCATTTCGAGAAAGTTGTTGCGACGACGGGCGCTTACTTTTACGTAGCTTCAAAGAGTGAATTCGAAGAGCTGGGCGATGACAAGCTACGCGCTGACAAGATATTCAGCAAATTGATACTTGAGCGCGTGGAGCAGTGGATGAATTATGCCGATGAGAACGCGACCGTTCCCGTATATGTGAACGCTGGAAATGATGACGAGGCAGGCGTGGACGAGATTATCGCTAGAAGTAAGAAAGTGATACAACCAGAGGATAAAGTGATAGAGATAGACTCGAAGCATGAAATGATCTCTGCTGGTTTTGCGAATATTACGCCTTGGCGCTGTCCAAGAGATATCACAGAGGATGAAATTGCAATACGGCTCGAGCAAAAGATCTCAAAATTGAGAGATCCTAGGAGTGCAATCTTCAACTTTCACTGTCCTCCTGTCGATTCTGGACTAGATACGTGCCCAAAGCTCGATTCGAGTGTATACCCACCAAAGCCGGTACTTGTTGGTGGAGGTCCAGTCCTTTTCGGGGCTGGCTCAACTTCGGTCAGGCAATCGATTGAGAAGTTCCAACCCATGCTTGGACTTCACGGTCACATCCATGAATCAAGAAACGTGATAAAAATCGGAAAGACAGTTTGTATCAATCCAGGTAGCGAATATGCTGAAGGTATACTCAGAGCCGTCCTAGTCAATCTGGATGATGATGGATACAAATCATATCAGTTCGTCTCGGGCTAGACTTGACATTAATGCAATGGGCTTTTGTGTAAATCCTTAGGTCTTGCTAATAACCTATTAATACCAGAGTTATCAACCCACGCGTCTGAATTGAATGGCTAAGACTCAAAAGATCTTTTCACGCGATGCTTCCGGTCTTGTCCGCGCTATCTCGCCTCACCAAGCGTTCATCTACAATTTTATGGCGATAGGTTTCTACGGATTTACATGGGCAACACTATTTTCAGTTGGGTATACGCAGTCCTTCCTGGGAGCTAATATCGGCCTTGCTATTGTATTGATGGCTGTTTCGGCAATTCCATTCTACATTTCTACCTCAATGTTGTCGTCGGCAATGCCTAGATCCGGTGGGGATTATGTCTGGCAGAGCAGAGTCTTGCATCCCAGCATAGGTTTCGCAGCCACTTTTTCCTCTTGGACCGTTTGGCAGTGGTATTTTGCTAGTTTTCTTGGAACCGTAATCACAACTCTAGGGCTTCAACCATTAGTTGCCCTGATCGGTCAGAGTTCTGGCAACGCTTACTACATAAATTTGGCTAGCGCCCTAGCTTCCGGATTCTCTCAGGTTGATAATACCCTAGTTTTCGAAGTCACAACGCTGATTATCATTCTAGGATTCGCCGTCGCCGCACTCGGTATGCGCTTCTACGTGAGACTTCAGTATGTCTTGTTTGGTGGGTCTGCACTCTCGGCCTTGACTTTACTTGGCGTACTTGCTAGTACTAGCCACTCCCAGTTTGTTTCTAAATTCAATAGCTTCGCCGCACCACTTGTGGCCTCGGGCAACCAATCGCAAGTTAGTTCGAGCGCGGTTGCCGCTGCCGGTGGATATTATCAATACATCATCAACACGGCGTCGCTCGCGCCTTCTCATTTCAGCTTATACAGCACTTTGTTACTCTTTGGAATAATCTGGATATCCTTTGGATATGCATTTTGGAGCATATACAATCTTTCGGAGGTGAAGAAAGCAGGAGATTTGAAGAGCCAAGCGTGGATGCAAGTTGGCTCAAGCTTGGTCTTTGCAGTGTTCTTGATTGCGTTATGGTACCTTCTGCAGAGTGTCATAGGAGTAAAATTTCTTCAATCATTTTTCACGTTGTTCAATAACTTCGACCCGTCGACCAACCCACTTGCTTTCTTCTACACGCCTTACTATCCTGCTCTCGTAGCTTCCATCACGTCTAGTCCGATCATTTGGTACATAATCTTAGGAGGTCTCACATTCGGCATCTTCCAAGTGATCTTGATTGTCTATTTTGCTTCTACAAGGATACAACTCGCCGCATCATTAGACAGGGTACTGCCAGAAAGGTTATCCTACGTAAATCCAAGAGCACATTCACCTCTGATTGCCTTGATTGTTTCTGCGATCGGTTGCGAGGCGTTCCTGTATCTAATCATCTATGCTTCCAGCTTCACCGGGTATTTTTCTACAGCTGGGCTGGCAACTCAGATAGCCTACATACTAATCAGCATTACAGCGATTGTATTTCCATTTAGAAAGAAAGAGATCTTCGAAGCGAGTCCTGCCGGAAAATACAAAGTTGGAGGATTCCCGGTACTTTCTATCATGGGCATTCTTGCATTGATAGTGAACCTATTCATAGCAGGAATTTTCATTTTCGGACCTCCGCTCGGGTTCCTCTCAATTTCCTCTGTGTCTTCGATAGGATTCGTCGTAGGCATTTTCTTAGCATGCTTCCTGATTTATCTGATAGCCTGGGGAATTAGGAGATCTCAGGGCATCGATCTACATCTTTCGTTCAGTGAAGTACCTCCAGAATAGATCAGTGTGGGAGTCTCGGGGATCTCACATTTTTTCTAGAATCCAAGTAAACTCTTCGCATTCAGGTAGAAGAAGTGGTCGAACTCATCATCAGTCAGTTTTGCCGAAGTCATCTTCGCGATTTCAACGTGCGGTAATCCGAAAGGCGTGTCTGAGCCGTACATCACCCTGTCTTTACCCAAGACTCTGACTGCTTCTTCGACTTTGTTGACCATGGGCATGGCGCTAGTTTCGAGATATGTGTTATCGTACTTCTTTGCAGTGTTGATCGCTGCCTGTATGTACAGGCCGTGTCCGTCTCCCATGTGAAGCATTACAATCTTGACGTCTCTAAAATTTTCAGCGAGTTCTCCTACACTCCACGGCAATGAAAATGGGGAGTGACCAGTGTGAATAAGAACTGGTGCTCTTGCCCTTCTCGCTTCTTCCATTATCGGGTGTACAATGCTATCATTTGGAAGAAATGCCTGAAACAACGGATGGAGTTTGATCCCTTTGAAGCCCCATTCGGTCAGAGCTTTTCTAACAAGTTCCCGTGAAGTGCGATCATGTGGATTCGGCCAAACACAGCCTATGAGCTGTTTTGGATATTTCTTTACAGCTTCGAGCACTAGATTGTTATCTACGTAGTAGACGGCTGACCTTTCAACATTGTATTGTTCCATTGATTTAACAAGATCTTCCGCCGTTAGCGAGACGTTTGCCCATTCTCCGAAATTTCCTATGTGAGTGTGGAGATCAATCTTCCTACCTTCGTAGAGTTTTGCGACCATCGGCATTGCAAGAATCAATTCATTGGTAGATTGATGCGATATATTAGTTCAGCATCTTTATCGACACCGAGTAAACGACTTTGTTAGAGAAGTAATTTCGTAACGTCCAATGATGTCTAAGAATCCGTGAAACGTAGCTGTTTCTTTCATAACAGAGAGATTTAGGCACATGATGAATGGCTCCACGTAATGAGATGGAGATCCACCTCTAGTGTGCAGGTTCTCGCTTTGCACAGTGTCTTCGAATCCTTATCTTGCTAGTTTCTTGTCAGGGTCGGGTCCTCTACGTACAATAAGGATAGCCCCCGCTGCAAGTGCTACTGCAACCACTACCCATACTATGGACCAGTTCATCGCTACCGAACTCTTGCTTGAAGTCGTGCTAAAATTAGTTGAAGTAGTGCCAGAGGATGTTGTGGCTGGTTGTGAGGTAGAAGATGAAGTTGAACTTGAGCTCGATGATGTAACAGATGCTGGATGAATGGTCGCAAGAGCAGTGTTGTTTAGTATCGCGGCACCAAAGTCGAGATATCCTGACGGCCATCCCGCCCAACTCTTACTATTGTAAGCCCAGAGGTAGTCCGGATATGCAACCACTAAGGTCGGGAGGTACTTTGCATTCAAAGCTTCAATGTTATACAAATATGTCTGTTCCTGTGTTTGGTTGGCTGTACCTAAGAATGCACTGTAATTGCTGTTGTATTCATTGTTCGCACTAGGTGGGTATTCCCAGTTTGGGTTTGGAACGGTTGCAGGCCAGTAGACGTCCCAGCCTGGCAGACTATCCAAGTAAGGATTGCCCCAAACCACGCCGTCAAAGGTATACAGAATCATCGCGCTGGTGATTCCTTGAGTGTTGCTATTGTAGTAACCCACGATATTGGAGAGTGAAGTGGTATGAAGGTTTACTTGGAACCCAAGCTGCTGGAGATTATTCTGGATCGCGGAGGCACCTATGGTGTCTTCAGTGTTGTCAGTATCAGTCCAGAGGTTTAGTGTGACTACAGTACCATTTGCGTAATGCAGATGTCCGTCAGATCCTTTCGTTATTCCAATAGAGGATAACAACGATATGGCAGTTGTTGGATTGTACGAATAGTTCTGAATCGCAGAATTGTACCAGGTACTCGCTGTTGGCGGTACTATCCCTTCGGCATTCGAGGCAGGAACACCGTACCCGTCCAGCGCCTGGTTGACGTAGTTTGTCTTGTCTATTCCGTATGCGAGTGCTTGCCTGAACTCTGTCATGTTGTACGGGTAAAGAGAATCATTATACTGAATGGCCGAAATGAATTGTGCTTTCTCGTCGATGATGTGTACATTAGTGTTTG
>DAHVAI010000161.1 GCA_027314685.1 Nitrososphaerota archaeon
ACCATCTATCAGAACAGTGCAACCGCCACACTCCATTCTGTTGCAAGGTCTCTTTGTTCCAATCAAACCAAGAAAATCACGCAATACATTGTTCAGCATATCTCTAGGTTCCACGGCTACTTGGTAGTTCTCGCCGTTCACGTTCAGCGTGATGGTCTGAGCTGCGAACGGATCAGTAGTTGTAGAACTAGCTGATGTCTTAGAAAGCAACTGTGGCGAGTCTACACTTAGGGCAACTCCAACTAGAGCTGCGCCACCAACGCCTGCCTTGATGAAAGTTCTTCTACTCAGCTTTGAGTTATTGACCTGATTTTTCAAGGAATCAATTTCGTTACGATCGTCATTTTGCGATTCACCCATAAACGATCATTCTCCTCAACCAATTGGTATCCTTTAAGCGTTTCCCGCGTTCATCGGAAATCATAATTGTCAAGAATCGTTTCCGGAAATGCAAACAGTAAATTGCAAAAGCTGCTCAGATAATAGGACTGCAATTGTGATTGCTGCAATCTAGCTAATCGGCAGATTTTTTCTGCACCTTTTGCATAATTGGAACTTCAAGAGAGAGTAACCACAAATCATAATTGCAAACACTTCTGCGAAACGCATTAATATTGTCAATCAGAGTGCCATGTCATGCAAAGTTCTGCTTCATCATCTGTCCAGGTGTCCGTCCCGCCGGAATCCCAATCGAAGACGATGTTTAGGGCAAGAACCGCGATCTCTGGAGTATTTCTTCTCGTTCTAGGAATTTTTTATGTTGGGTTTATTGATCCGCTTGCGAGCGGAGCCGCTGTTGTTGGCAACTACAGATATCCATTCTCATTTGAAGCTAACATTTACACGGTTTTCTTCGTTTTGTATGCTATCCACTTTTTCTATCGGCTAGCTCGTCCTGCTAAAGCAACCTATGGTCAACCAACCCAGATTGGAGCTGATAGAATCCTCGGGATGGCGTTGAGAACCGCATTCCTAGTCGCTGTTGGTGGCTCTTATCTGACAGGTACAATGGTATCCACGCCTGCGATATACGCGTTCGCAACTAGCCTAGCAGGAGGAGACATTGTGGGTTTTGCTCAAAATCTACATCTCACGTTTGCCTTAGCTCTTGTTGTTCTTGGTGTCGCCCTCGTAGCGTATGAAATTGTTCGCATTGCTCGACACAAGCAGACCACCCGCGAATTATTTTTCGGTGCCAGGTACCCCTGGATAAAAGTGCTTTACTGGGCGATATTCATAGGAGTAATCATACAGGGAACTCTTGGAATCTTGCTTGCCGGAACTGTTAGTCCAATCGGTCCTTTTGCAATAATCGGACCTAACGCATATGGAGTAGAGAGTCTGGTCAGGCACATTCACGGACCTTTCGCCGCAGTTTTGATTTCAATCTTTTACGGACACCTATACATGCGAATAAGGCCAGAATTCCATCTTCGCTAGGATACTCAAACCCAATTCGGCCGCGAATTAAAGCCGTCAGATCTAGGGCAAAGATGCTTCATCGGCACGAACATTGAATACTAGTCGGAAAAATCATACGAGAACGTGAGCATCAGCGCTTGCCCAAGACGGCGACTTCAATCATATCTTTGAACTCTTTTCTTGTGGAATCTGAAACTCTTCTGTAAAGGCTCTTTGAATAGAATTCTTTTCCGCCTGCGTGTATGATTCTTTTTTCTATGAAAAACTCGTTCTCAGATATCGAGCTGAGTATTTCGAGTATCTCGTGTTTGTTGGTGCTGCTCCAGAGGATGGTATTACCGTTGTCTTCTCTGATTGTTAGATTTGCGACCGGGAATGTCAACTGGTAAACTCCTTTTGCATTCTCAATGTTCAACGAGTACGAGAACTCCTTCATGAATGTCTTGGCATCCATTTCAGATTCAGTATCGTAATTTATTCCAATGACTAGGACTTTGGACGAGTTGAAACCAACTGACACAGTCGGAGTGCTTTGCGTGCTGAAGCTCATTCGCATCTTACGACTTCGCCCTTTACCGATGTCGAATCACTGATTCGGAGTGTGTGTTCCTCAACTCAGTCTCAGTTCCTACGTCGATATACTTCAGCTCGGCAATGCTCATATCGACTATCCCGAATGCATTCGGGATTGAAGCTTCGCAAAATCAACTCATAAGGCGAATCTTTGTTTGCTAACCCACCGAAATTGACTCACCTATGTGTTTGACAGTAATCACTCTGGAATTTCACAAAATGCCGCGCTATTCTCACAAGAGAAAAGCTGCGCACATCTAGACGCTTAATCACAAATATCTAATTCTCTCGTGCCTCTCAGGTGCTTCCTCTGCGGCGTTTTTGGCCGATTACCTCGCGGCAGCCATACCATGCACCCTAATCATTCTCTGCAGTGGTCCAGGGCACCTCCAGAAATAGCTCAAGAATTAGGATTTGGAACGATTCTGTCAAAGTTTTCTTGCACGAGTGGTTTCGATGACATTCAAACCTACAAGACTCTTTCACGAATTTGAAAGTCTGTTTCCAACTCTTGGAGTTGTAGCGATATTACTAACGATATCGTTGGTACTGGAGGGTCATTACACCGACATTGAAATCGATCGAATCTCATGTCATCCATCTCTTGGCAACGCTGGCGATAACATATCAATAGATGTACAAACATTGCGTCCCTCTGTGTTGGTGATATCTCAGAAAAGGGTGACTGGAGGACAAACGTGTTCGGATCCACTTTGCTTTCATCCGTCTCTAGATGGGTGAACCATCAGTTCCTGGTTCCAGGACTAATCAAAGAGTACGTGACTACTGTCGGAATTTTCTTAACTTATCTAGTTGCAGTTCTGGATACTTGTCGATTGATAGTATAAAGCAGATGCATCGCATCAACCGAAGATTGCCCAGAACCATCAGGGGAAACGAAGGGTCAAGAATTTGTGCGAGCAAGGATTCGACCTGAAGGAAAATGACACCATGCTCGTATTGGGAAACCGAGCAATCTTGGACTCCTAGAAGAAAAAACGAAAGTTACCTGATCTTGTAGATCGCGAAATCAAGTGCGAAGGGATGAAAAGTATCTTGGCGACGGAATTGCGCGGTACGTTCCGAAAACTGGGAAGTGCAGCGAATTTGAACTGAAAGCGGAACCCCGCGCAATTCTCGCGGCCGAATATCGTCTCCGTGTTTAATAGGAAGAGAAGATTTACCTTTGATGGCGAGTGAAGAGCGTGACGCGAAGTGTGGATGCGTTCTATTTCAAGAGCTATGGAAGAACAATCGGTACTGCACGCGACGTAAAAGAGCTTAACACAGAAATTGCAAGACTCGTTGAAGTGGATTCAGCTGCTGTGGCATATCACCTTAGTCAAGGCCATATTGTCCAGTGGCTGGAGTATGCTGGCGAGAAGGGGCTAGCCGAACTGCTGAGGAATGTCCAAGACATCGAACAGGCCAGAAGCAGAGTCGAGAATTATTTGAAAGAAAATAAATCAAGAAATGCAGCAAAAGGACACAAGACTAGATCGCACAGATCTCATGAAAGAAAGCGTTGAAACTCATACTTCAAGCAAGGCGGCTTTGGATGGGTACCACTCTTTAGCTTGTGGATAGAGAGTTACCGGACATAGTCAGCTAACTGTTTTTCTCCGAGATAAAATCGTTAGCATTAGCTGCCTCTTTGCCCCACCAGGGGCGAGGAAATTTTTAGTGATGACTGGACGCTAAAGACGTTCCTCACAGTAATGTAACTCGTAGATGACTCAAGATGAACAACCTTAACTAGATTGAATGCGTTCTTGAGTGTGAAGAAATATGGTTTTCGAGAAGATTATGCGATTTCAAGGCAAGAGCAAGGATCTCGGTCAGCTGTCGCAGCAAATAGTGCAACAGCTGCAAATTGAGGGGTACAAGGTGCAAACAAAAGCGGCTCCACTGGGAAACATAATCCAAGCGCAAAAAGCAGGAATCTTACGCGACGTCATTGCCGCTGACAGGGCATTCACGATACTAATTTCGGGTCAGCCTGACGACTTTACAATTCACATCGGAATCGGCAAGTGGATTCAAAATCTTGCTGTGACGGCTGTGGAATTATTGTTACTCTCAACATTGTTTTTGGCAGTGGATGTTCCAGAGATGCTCTGGACGACTCACGTCGAGAGCGGTCTCGCCAAAGAGATAACAAAGATAGTCGGCTGATAGTAACTAGCGAAGTACAATCCACGCATGCTGTGGGAATGTTCACCGCAAGCCCAGAAAGCTTCAGGATGACATCCCGCGACATCCATTCATCTCCGTCTTGCCTATTCCTCCGTTGGCTTGACTGGTATGATCTTCGATTTTTCCGTCAGGTTGTTTCGTTCGTCCAGTATCAGCGACACAGCGTTCCCCTCTGGTACGATGATCTTCGTGTTGTTTTGTAGTGATACTTGTATCGTTTCAAGCTCCTTGAATGTGATAGCACTGTCCTTGAAGTATGTTGTGATTGCTTCATTTCGTAGTTTGGTGACATCTGCATCGCCTTCGGCAATCGCTTTTGTTGCCTGCTCCCCGAGAGCTCGTCTGGCTTAATCTTGTAGAAAATCACGGTGTTTGTTTTCATGAACACCTAGTCCTTGGTTATGATGTCCTGGGGTTCTATCGGCGACGTTCTTTCTGTGATGTTAAATCTAATGATTCGATCTACGAAAGGAATGAGGCATGTGATTCCCTGATCCACGAATCTATGGTACTTTCCGAATCTTTCAATCAATCCTCTCTCAGTGGGACGTACTATCTTGAAGGAGACGGTATTAGCTCAGAGTACTATTATGATTGGAATGGCAACTTCGACTATAAGTAAATAGTTTATCACGTCACAATCTGCCAGTTGGTAGGCTAATAGGTAATGCAGGAGTGTAACCTAACTTTTTTCCGTGCGAAGGAAGCGAAATAGGGGCTAATCGCAGGAATAGTGTGAGAATACAAACTCCTTGAATTTCTTGATATCGACTGATCTGGACGTGAGTGATATCGTCAGACTTGGTTTTAAGGAAACTGAAAAGGGATCCGACTAGAAGAATTACGATGAACAACCTAATTTACGATTCTACGCTGTCGATCAGATAGACTGTGTCGTCGTAATAGACTGATATCGGTCCTAAACTAAACACAAATGTGCCGTCGAAGGCTAGTGCCTCCGGTCCCGCTGTTCCAACAGGCACAGCAAGCTTGGGAATGTTGCATCCTCCGAACATGCAATTACATTTTCGATAGTTTTAATTGGTTCTAGAGCTCCCCTCAAAGATCGATGTTTCATGTCCCAAGCTAAGATAGATTTGTCCAACCTGATGCAGACATTGGATGATGCATGGAACGCAGGGCCAAATAGCTCGCTGTGGGAGACGTTCAAAAAGCGACATACCGAAGACGTAGCAGTGTATTGGCCAGGGCAAGCTGATCCAACAAGAGGAAGACATAACCATGACCTGGAAGCTATCGAATTCTTCAAAACTTTCCCGGATAATCACCTGATGAACAGACCATACAAGATATTCTTTGCGCAAGGGAATCACACCTGCTCTGTCGCGGATTTCTCTGGTATGATGAAAGGCCCAATGAAAATGCCTGATGGGAAAATGATTCCGCCCACTAACAAAAGCTTTCATGTGGAGTTTTGCACAATCGCTACCTGGAACGACAATGGAGAAATCACGGAAGAGCGATTATTCTATGATCAAGTTGGACTAATGAAGCAAATCGGATTGATGTAAATTTAGGGTGTCCAATCTTGTCTCCATAATTCAAATGATTTGTGCTCGGGTCAAAGTTCACGGTAAGTTTTACCAATCTTAGACCCAAGATTCCTGAGCAAAAGTTGGCGTTGCGCTGTGGATCGTTTGCTATTGTTGTTACGTGGTGGACTCTATTTCTTCAGCACCTTTTGATTCCAATTTTTTACTCATTATTCTTGCCGAAACTGTATAGCCCGTCGTTGAACCTTATGCTGGCGTGACTACCATTGCAGAATGGCATGTTGCTTGAGGCTCCGCATCGGCACAGTGTCATCCTATTGCGCATCTCGTATGGCTTGCCGTCGTGAGACTCGATCGTAATTCCACCGCGAACCCACAACGGACCACTGCAGTCGAGTGCGGGATCTTCGATCACGCCGATTGAGGGAAGAAGAGGGCTCTCGATTTCATTTCCTGTCGTCTTGTCCCTGACAACCAATCTACCAGCAGGACAATGATTTGCTTAACGTATAGTGAGATCTCTGATCTTGGGATCATCACTCTCCTCGATAAGCGACCAAATTTTGCCGCCAGGATCGCAGAAGCGGGCAAATGCGCACAGATCCTCTGCGTCGCTCAAAGTGAGTGTGGGGCCGTCAAAAATCTCAGCTTGCCTAACATAGGGCTTGCGCGTTGCTCGCTCCGTACCATCAAATCGAATCTTCGTGTGGGTTCCATCGCAGAAAGGCTTGGTCTTCGACTGCCCGCATCGGCAAAGAGAGTATTCTGGATCTTTTGTATCAAATTCCCTTGCCTGTTTCCAGTCCCACGAGAGTCCTTCCTTGTTGGGGCTGATTATCTGCATGGTTAGTGGGACTTTGCCAGACACGATGTAAGGACCATCCTTGCTAACAATGATTTTCATGTTCTTTTTGGATTTAGGCAATCTTACCACCGGATTCTTGTTACGATGCGCTCTTATTATTGTTTGCATAACATCGTTCTTTGAAATAGAGGGATTGTTTTTGTTCGATAACGGTATTAGGCAAGGGTTTGACTGATTAAGTTCAATCTGGTCAGACCGCTCTTGCGAATGGTATGTTGTTTTGGGCTAGGGATTTGTGGCTTTGTATATTCATCTTAGAAGATCGATTACTGTGACACTTGATTTATTCGAACGTATTATAATTCGAGTCCGCTCTAAATGCTAGAACAGAAGAGGCCATATACTAGTTGCGCGATAATAAGTTCCCAAAGTTCAGTATCCGCGAGATTCAAGCTTGACAATATTCTAGTTTCATAGATGGGTTTCTCGAACGCAAGCTCCCTAACACTAGACAGAATTGAGACAATCAGTGCAATATTCCTGCGCCGGTCATGCGTATCACGGGAGAACCAAAAACTATGAAATTCGTAATACAGGGAAAGAGAATAGAGATCGTTCCCTTTGAATGACTTGAATCAAGAAGTCGA
>DAHVAI010000215.1 GCA_027314685.1 Nitrososphaerota archaeon
TTTTCCAGAAGGTGTAACATAAGGTCAGTAAGATTCGGCAGCGGATATCTGCCGGATAAATCAAGAAGAGTTCGTGCATTGCTCATCATGTATGGTTCGAAAACATCATCTGAGTCGAGTTCCACCCTGGCTTTTGTAACAGCGACTCTTGGCGATTTGATTGAAAGAAGGTCGATTTCCTTAACGACTTCGTTGACTAGCTTTTCAGTACTTATCGTAACTGAATACTTCGTTCTCTCTTTAATACGATCCCAGAGTCCCTTGAACTCAGGCTTCAAAACGAAAGCTTTTCTGAGGTTAATCGTGGTACGAGTATTAGCATTGGGAGGTTTAGGGGGGAGGTCAACTCCGGGCCCGTAGTCTTCGATTATCTCGTCCTGCAGCGCTCCCACGAAGCTTTCATAACTCTCATTGGCCACCACAGTCAGCCTGTTTACTTCAAAATCTGTGATGCGTTCTCCATTTTGATTGACCGCCAATCTAACACCTCTGCCAACTTCTTGTCGCCTCTTCATTTCGGAAGTTGTTTGGTTGAGTGAGCAGATTTGAAACACATTTGGATTGTCCCAACCAAGCCTCAATGCTGAATGTGAGAAGATGAATGCCTGCTTTGACTCAAATGAGAGTAGCCTTTCTTTATCCTTCATAATGAGGTCATATGCCGCCTCATCTTTCTGCGACTCTCCGGAGACACTATCCTCAAAGCGTCGCTCGGTCGCCTTGCTTTTATTTTCAGCGAAATAGGCGGCTTGAACTTCATCTGGCGACAGGGCATTCCACGGAGGATACTTGCTACGCAATTCGTTAAATGCCTTCTCGAAAGCACTTCTAATTATCCCATTAGGAAGTTTATAGTTGTCAACCTTGTCAATAAAGAATAAAGAAAGTACTTTGATTCCGCGGCCTTTCAATTGTTCCTGTTTCTTGAAGTGCTCTTCGATTGTATAATAAATCTGCGCTTCGAATATAGAGGTCTTATCTTCTCCTCGTGATTCGCCGAGCTTAAGGGCGATCCCGTTGGTGAATAATAATGAGCTTGTACCTGGGTTTATCTCTTCTACTTCAAATGACGCATAATCGGGAAGATTTGTCTTATTCAGCAATTTGTCACCGGGTCTCACAGTGATACTTGTTGCCTTCACTGAGCCACCCTTCATCAATTTGTTTACTGAGACCTTGGCCGCAATCGTTTTCTTCGTGGCGACAATCGAGACAACCCGTAAATAGACTTGGTTCACGTCGTTCTCTTTTAGAACCGAGGCAACCTCGATCTTCTTTACAAGACCTTGTCGGTAGGCATCGGCCGGCGTCAGTCGATAAATGAGATTGTAAGGATTTCTATGCGTAGCACTGTATCTCAATGCGAATAATGGGTTCAATGCGGCCAAGGCCGCGACACTTGTCTTGCTTTCCATATTCTGAGGCTCATCAAGTATCAGAATCGGACGGGCAGCTTGGACAAGATGAATCGGAATGGTTCCCTGTAATCTGTCTGTGGGTCTTCGAATTATGTTTCCCTTTTTCTCCTCAGTCATAGACTTGTTGAAGGAATCCAAAGTCATTATCATGAATTCAACATTAGAGGATGATGCAAATTGTCTGACCGATGTGAGATTTGACGAATCATAGGAATAAAATCTGTACGGTTGGTTTTCAAACAACTCACGGAAGTGTTTTTTAGTGATTTCGAGCGTTTTGATAACGCCCTCCTTAATAGCGATCGAGGGCACCACGATAATGAATCTTCGCCATCCAAATCGTTTGTTCAGTTCTAGCGCCGTCCTTAGATAGACGTAGGTCTTACCTGTGCCTGTTTCCATCTCTATCGAAAAGTTGTAAAAGTCAACTCTCTTCTTGCCTTCGGCAGTATCGATCTCGCGCTCAATAATTTCAAGTTTATCGCTTGAAGTTAAGCCATTTCCAATCTGCACTTCCTTCAAATTGTGAAGGATATCATCCATTGAAAGATCTAGTCTGTTTGGGAAGCCTACAAATCCCACGTTCGTGACGTAGACGGCCCCGGATTCTGTCTTGCTTTGACCATCAAATAGGGATGCTGCAGAGTCAATGGCTCTTATTTGAAAGTCCTGTGTTGAATCGAATTTGAATTCCATGTGTGTCACTTATATTGTCTTAAGTCTACATTGGAGGGCGAGGTTAGCTACGCCCGAATCATCCAAAGCGATATCCCTACAGACAAACATGTCATCCATTGTAAGTTTCAAAGATCTTACGGTAGTTGCTCTTATCTTATCATCCAGACAGATAAAGAACCGCTGTGCCGAGTCTTGATCCGTCACACAAAGAATTTCATTACCAATCAGACTCTTGTCTCTGTCCATTGTGATGTTCAGACTTAAACCTTCTTTGATGGCAACTTCGTAAATTACATTCTCCTTCAGCCATCCATCTTCAAGAGAGTCTATCTGCTCCTCCATCGCAAATGCATATTTATCAGGATCTCTTTCTTCGACACCCTTCCATGGCTTGTAATTGGATGTAACAAGTTTGAAAGCTTTGAAACCCATATCCATATTTTTAAAACTATCAATGGACTTCTGTTTATTGAATTCACCTATTACCCTTCTTATTCGTTCTTGACCCACTTGTGAGACCGTGTGAAAGCCCAGCCTGAATGCGACCGAATCCTCAGGGGTTCTTTCGGGCAACTGAACCATTATGAATTGACGATTACCGCCATCTTCTTTGTTTAAGG
>DAHVAI010000200.1 GCA_027314685.1 Nitrososphaerota archaeon
GACGGAGCGGTTGATCTTCTCTACAGAAAAGCCGTGTCCCAGGACTGAAACACCAAGCTTGTAATTTGCAAAGAAACTCGACACCTTGCCCCGAACTTTCTTTGTGCGCGAAGCGTATGCAGAACCTTCCGATTTCAATGCTTCGAGTAAGAATAAGGTTAGAGAAGACAATGAATCAACGCTCACGTCAAGCTCTCTTCTGACCACGATGCATCCCTTTTCGTCAGATGCAATCTGTTGGAACTTTCGTAGTAGAGAGGATTTGCCGATGCCGCGCTCACCGAGAATTGCAAGGTTGTGTGGATTTCCCACTATTGAGTAAGCGAGGTACTGCCGGAACGTTTCAAGCTCCTTCTCTCTTCCTCCGAAGTACTCCGGATCAACTGGCTTCCCTGGCTTGAATGGGTTCTTCCTTTCGGACAAAATGTATCAGAAGCTACAAAAGTTACAGGCTTAATATTACTTTGTTACATTTGTAACTATTGTAACAAGAAGAATCCGCTCTTCTCTGATGTACCAATCTAATGACCTGTCTTGCTGCTTGTGGAAAACACAATGTGCATACTCTGAGCACGAGCCACGCTCAATTTATGCGCATTCATTACTAAATAGTACCTCTTACCATATTTCTCCTATGACCTGCGCGAAGCTGAGACGGTTTGATTATTGCGTTTCCAGTTATTCGCTTGCCTCTGATCGCTCTCTTGACCAACAGATGACCAGTAATCCTGACAGGAAGAATACATGACACATGTAGACCAGTATTATCCGGGAGAAGAATACAAGACAACAGTTGGTTGGTAAGAACCAACCTGAAGTTACCAACCAACAGTTGGTTGGTAACTTCCTCGTAGTTCTGATCTGACGGTGACAGCTCCGAGCCGATCCAGAATGCTTTCCGAGGGATCAAATTGATCACTGCCCTCCAACTCTCTCTATGCATGCAGTTCTTAAAAGGACCATTACTCGGCGCGAAACAAGCTCATATTTCCAGGGATAGCTTCGCATGCGTTAAACGCTAGAGCCTGCTGCTAACCGCATGAATCCAACTAAAACGGCCACGACAAGAAAATTCAAGGAATGGGCTAGACGCAATCTCAATCCGGAGAGTCTTATCTTCCAAATAATCCAGAAGGAAAAGGATGAGCTACCGCTGGAAGAAGCGGTAGTCAAGTCGGAGATGATTTGCGCGCTGATTGATTCGATTGATTCCTCCAGTTTGAAAAATTGCAAATCTAGAACTCTGGCAGTTTCATGATCAGCCTTCCGTCCGGGAGCTTGTCCACGTACTCGTATCCTTGTTCGATTGCCGAGTCGATTTCCTCGGGTTTGATCAACTTTTGTCTCCTTCCGTTTTCAGCCAAGATTCCTTGAAGTTTTTGCCTGATCGAGTTCTGCAGATCAGTTCCTTCCTTGTGGATCAAATCAAGCTTCTGGATTTCCTCTTTCGTAAAGCCCAAGGAAAGAAACCAGGTTTCCTTCCCTATCGCCTTTGCCTCCTCGACTGTGACAATATCTTCGTCAGGAACTTTTGTCTG
>DAHVAI010000203.1 GCA_027314685.1 Nitrososphaerota archaeon
AAGACAAAAGAGAACATCACTAGGCAAGACATCGTGTGGACTTTGCCGATACAAGGAGGAAGCTATCTTGATCTCGTCAAGAAGAGCGCGATGGAATCGGCCAGGATGAATTACGGCTGCTACGCACTAGGATCGCCTGTCGAGGTAATGGAGGAGTACGACTTTCCACTTCTGGTGCAGATGATTTCCTCTAGCAAAAAATGGCTTCGTGAAGATCGTCCTTTCCATCTATTTGGCGCCGGCCACCCTTTGATCTTGCCTCTTGCAATTGCGCTCGGTTGTGACATGTTTGATTCTGCCTCTTACATGCTATACGCCCAGAATGACAGGTACATTTCTTCAACCCTCACCCAAAGACTCGAAAAATTGGAATTTCTTCCCTGCGTGTGTGCTGTCTGTTCGAAGATGACTGCTAGGGAGTTAAAATCGATGGCAAAGCAGGACAGAATGCTGATTCTTGCCCGCCATAACCTCTTTGCTTTGAAGCAAATCATCGAGGAAACAAAGCAGGCTATTTGGGAGGGAAGACTGTGGGAATATGTGAGAGTGAAATGTTCTGCCCACCCCCAGGCATTCGAAGCATACAAAATAGCAATGCATTCAGAGATAGAGTTTCTCGACGCCGGAACCCCAGAACTAAAGGACAAGGGGATTTTCGTTTTTGATGAAACAGATCTTGCTAGACCTGAGATCAGAAGACACTTCAGTAAGATCAAGAATCTAGATCTTAGCAAGAAAAACCGCCTTGTAGTTGTGCCAGAACCTAAGACAAAGCCGTTTCTGACATCCGAAATTTTTTCGCAGATCCTGAAACTGACCGATCAAAAGACCACTCTGATTTGTTGCACTTCCAAGATACTTGGTTTGCTTCCAACAGAAATATCCGACATATTTCCGGCTTCCCAGATCACTACTTCGTTAGAACAAATACATTCCAGCGACTATATTTTGTCCAAGAAATGGAAGAGAGTGGATCTCCTTGCCAAGCCCGGAGACGAGCTTTCGAACAAGACAGCTAGAATCATCAGAGAAAGATTCGGAAAGAGAAGCACTAAGCTTGTGGTGTCGTCTACGTTTCAGTCTTTTAAGAAGAAGTTAGCTCAAGTATAGATAGATTCGGATTTGCCTAGCTTCTTTTCCTGTCTTGAGACTTCAGTCTCGACAGCTTCCGCTCCTCTGAGTAGAGTGTCAACATCCACTTTGAATCCATAGCACTTTGACAGGATGTCGATTGACGCGACCGCGGCGCGAGGATCGACTCGTTCAGTACTTGAATACGCAAGAATGGCATACGCAGGGAAATCATGTGCCTCGAAGTAATTCATTATAATCGCCACGGGGCCGACTATGATCTGTTCATCCTCAAGTGTCTTTGCAGCCTTTAGCTCTTCTCTTGGCATGTATGCACTTGTATGAACCAATCTAAACGAAGAATCGTCAGTCCTGAGACTTGCGTCCAATCCTCCGATCAGAACGACTTCCTTGAACTTGGACTTTGTGACCCATTCGGAAAAGCGACGGAAGAACTCTATCTCAGCACCCCTGTAGGGCGGAACTTCGACTTTGAAAAAAGTCGCATCTCCAGTTTGATAGAACTCGTATGGAGTCACGAGTTTTCCCTGATTTGTGGAAGCAACTGGAGAAATCGAGTCTGAATCCAGAAATGCCACGCGTTTTGCTTCGAGTTTCTGAATGAGATACTTCACTGTCCAGTAGCCTGTGTAACCGATGCCATGAAAGCCTGTAATCAGGACCGTATCCTCGAATTTGACACTGCTTGGGATGACACTAAACTCCACTTTGATTCAGACCTCACCTAATTCACAAGATAGATAGAAATTTGTAGAAGTAAGAACTTCATAGCAAGTGATTTAAGGTTATTCTGGCAGAAGTTGGCACAACGAGATTATATTGCTGTCATGAGCGTAGAGCTCACAAGGTCAGATTGACGAACTGTTAGTGAATAAAGTTGGAAGTAACAATTCTAGGCGGAGCAAGGGAAGTCGGCAAATCGTCATTGTTTGTGAAGGGCAACAAAAGCAACCTGCTCTTGGATTACGGCGCACACACGTCTCGCGAACCTTCGTTTCCGATGCACGTGAAACCAAAGGAAGTTCACTCTTTACTTCTAACTCATGCTCACTTGGATCACTCTGGCGGCGTTCCACTGTATTTCCTTCGCGAAGGAATCAAGCTACTGACGACCGGACTCACCCTCGAGCTGGCAACTCTGTTGCTTGATGACTTCATCAAACTATCTGGTTTCTATCTTCCTTTCGAGCGCGTAGATCTTCTCACCATGGCCAAGAGCACCGAGAGAATTGCGCCAAACGAGACTAAATCGGTTGCAGGCGAATTCACAGCGCGGTTTCCAAACTCCGGACATTTGCCAGGAGGGGTTACAACCATCATTGAGCATGATGGCAGGCGTCTCTTATACACTGGCGACGTGAACCTGAGAGATAGTCAACTCCTTCACGGAGCCGATACCGACTTTGGAGATATTGATGCAGTGATAACCGAGAGCACTTATGCGCTCGTGGATCATGAGCCTAGGCAAAAAATTGAGGATGATTTCATCGCCTACGCGAACGAGGTAGTGGAGCGCGGTGGAATCTTGCTTGTGCCTGCATTCGCTGTTGGTAGGGCACAGGAGATTGCGTGCTTGCTGAGGTCAAGGAATTTCAAACATAGAGTCGTCATGGACGGCATGGCTCTGAGGTGCAACGACGTAATGATTCGATACCAAGAGTTTCTACGCGACCCCGAGCTGTTCAGAAAAACGCTCGAGAGTACTGAAGCCGTCACGGATTGGTCTCAGAGAAAGAAACTAGTCAAAACGCCATCGGTAATCATCGCGCCCGCTGGAATGCTCATGGGAGGTGCATCGGTTTTCTATAACCAACATATATCTCAAGAAGAAAGGAACGGAATAACTATTGTAGCCTTTCAGGCTCCCGGAACTCCAGGCAGGACGCTCTTGGAAAAAGGGCTGACACTGATCAATGGCAGACCAGTGCCGGTCAAGGCAGAGGTAAAGAGATTTGATTTTTCCGGCCATTCGGGGAGGAGCGAATTGTTTGAAATGCTTTCGAAAGTGAAGGGCAAGCCCAAAGTGTACGCAATTCACGGTGATGGCGACACATGCGTGACTTTCTCGAAAGAAATCAATGAGCGCTTTGGGTTTGAAGCTACGGCGCCGCAAAATGGCGATAAGATTGTCGTCTAATCTGACTTTTTCTCAGACTTATCTGATTTCTTGTCTTCAGCCTTTTCTTCCTTCTGGCTGAGTTCAATCACTTCGATATCCTTGGCGTTCTTGATAATGCTCT
>DAHVAI010000204.1 GCA_027314685.1 Nitrososphaerota archaeon
AACCACTGGACAGATGGAGTGATGGATAGATTCCACACAGTGGTCGTTGGAAGTAGTAGCTCGGAAATCAACATGACTGCGGTCTATGGTACTAATGACTATCAAAGTAAGCTCGCAGCTACAAGCGGGTTACAAGCTACAGGTCTGCCAGCGGGAAGCTTTTTGTGGGTATCTGGCCTAACTTCTCCGACGACGATAGCTATCGCATCCATCGCAATGATCTTATCTGCTCTTGCAACAGTCTTTTTTTCAAAACTGATGCCGAGTGCAAGACATGCAAAGTTGAGCAAACTTCGAGGCAAACCTTCGAAGGCCTCTCCCATCTCTTAGCGCTTCAGGAGCACGTGATGGGTTTGAATTCATCCACTCCGTTATCCAGTTCAAACATATCATGAGACTGTATTCTGGGAGTGAAGATGTCACGCCCTACTGCAAAGTCCTTCAATGAGAGGGTACAGTGTTGGCTTGATATGAATCACAAGTGGGGAGTGCGGGATCCACACAAATGGAATAATACACGTAGTCAGCATGAAGAGAAATTGGACCGATTAGACCCTGAACGCCTTACGCTAGCCACCCGCCCTTCTTACTGATCGTTACATTCTCGACATTTCCCGATTTGACTTTGTACTTGGTGAGCTTCCTCGGGAGCTCTCCCCAAATTTCTTTCTCTTTTTCTGGTTTTTTCGCGATTCTTTCACTGAAGACCTAGAAAATTTTGAAAGGTCGACCTGTCCTTGGACTCCATTTCTATCTGTTCATCTGAAATGCCATACCATGATTGCAAAATGAGTACTTTCATCATCAGGACAACGTCTTCGTTAGGCCCCCTCTCCGTTGTTCTTGAAGAGGGGCTCTATTATGTGTCTGAATTTGTCCCAGTTTATCGGCGAAGAAATCTTGCTGTCTCCATCCGGAAAGCACTTCATAATGATCCTTCAAGAAATTCTAATCGCCTCAACGATTTCTGAAGGGAAAAATCGGCTCATTCATAGACTTGTTCATTCTATTTAGAAAGAATGGATTGATTTTTCGAAATTTAGCATTTAGTTGAACGATTCATTCTCATAGCATGACAGTGCAATGTTCAACTGTTTTTGAGAGTTGGAGAGTAATGAAAATGATTGAAACACCTGACGATGTAAAGAAAATACTTGGTTCAGATGAGGAGGTCCAGATTTATATTAGGCAGCATTTCTACCACCCAAAGATAAACGTAGATTCAGTGGTCATAACAAACGAAAGAATAATCCTTAGGCATCCACACGCTGTCGGTTTGAAGAAGGATTACACAGATTTCAATTACCGGGACATTTCGAATGTTGTAATGAAAAAAGGGATAACTCGTTCAACCGTAAGTTGCACACTTAGATTCGGTGGAGACCCATTAGCCATGAGTGAGCTTCGAAATTCGGATGCTGAGGAAGCATACGGAATAATCAGGGAGAATCTTGCACGATTTCAGGCACCATCTAATGCAAAGGTCGTGGAAATCCCTCATGATAAGTCGCAAGGTGGAACATCATCCGTAACTACAACTGTTACAACTACAAAAACGCCATAGCAGCGCTCACAAAGCCAAGACAGGTCAACGTAAAATAGGATTTCAGATCGGTTTCTCGATAGTTTGGATTAACCTATCAGAAGATAGTAATAGAAGATTTTTGTTATACATCATGTGCGTATCATATAAAGTTCCGAGATCAATGGTATCGTAATGAGCTCCAAGACAACAAAAATAAGAGTAAACAAAATTTACAATAGTGCAAAACAAAGCATGAAACGTGTTGCGAACTCCCATCAAGCGCGTGAAATTGAAGCGCGAGCCAGAAAGACCATGATCAGAGGGAGAGATGGCACGAAAAGGATCGCGGGCTCCCAGGAAGTACGTGAAAAGGGAAATGATGTGGTGCGAAGTGCGAAAGATTTTCTGGGTGCAGTCTACAATGCGGCTCATGCAGGAAAGTCCAAGAAAGAGCACAAGACGCCAATTCCGCTAAAAAGTAAAACGGCAAACAGGAAAATGAAGAGGAAGAACAACTAGAACTAGTAACGCGGGTATTTGTTTTCAATCTTCATCTGCATTGACATCATCCTACGAATAATTCATAGGATCTTAGGACCAGAATTGGGATCTTGGTGGTTTTGGACGTTCATAGAGCTTTTACTCTCCACATGCATTTGTCCCACTTAAGCAAGGGCTCTGCCTTGGAGGAGCACTGTGTTTGTGCGGAGCACTGGTGCGTTACAATAATAGCGCAGTATTTAATTCTCTAAGGTTGATCTCCGCTAACCTGCGGTTAAAACGCACGGGCTTGCGCTCGGAACTAGGTCATTGAGCACATGCACAATAGGGCAATTATTTTGAGACCTGCATAACAAGTTGAGAAATTTCATCAGATAGATTCAGGTATTTCATGCCCTTTTCCGTTAGTTGATACAGGTTGGTCTCCTCTACTGGTCTGATTAATCCTTGCTGCAATATGAAATCCATGTACTCTTCAATTTGGGTGTATGAAAGGTAGGCACCATACATCAATCTGGTCTTTGTAGCTTTATTTCTGGCGACAACTCTTAGAATGTTTGAAACGATTTCGCCTCTGCTTCTGTATTTCAATTGGAACACCCTGAAATCAGAGAACACTCGGTATCCGTTCTTATTACTCCCATAAGGAGTGTTGCTTCACGTCTTCTTTCTACACCACTGTTAGCCATGCCAATTCAGTATGTTTCTTAGGTACTGCGACTACATACGTAGTAGGCTCAAATAAGGCTGGGAAATACGATGAGAATCTCATGTTCGGCAAGATTATGACTAGCTAAACCATTGTTTCGATGAAATCTCATTTGATAGCTTGGGTGAAGCATCGCAGGACGCTACGCCTATAATTCCGTATAGAATTGGCAATTCTC
>DAHVAI010000209.1 GCA_027314685.1 Nitrososphaerota archaeon
TCAAACTCTTTGTCAAAGCTAAGTACTGTCTTGAGTGTATAGTTCCTCAAGTATTTGCTGCAGGCATCTCCCGATGCGACGACCCAGATGGAGAAAGAAACTTTCTAAGGTGTTTGCCGAAGCCGGCGTCGGCGGTAAGGCTCACGACGAACTCTGGGCAGATGTCGGCGTTGCCTTGGGAATTGCACAAAACGACCTTACATCTGAAAGAGCTATTAGAGATCTTTGGCCGACCGACAGGCTACTCGTGGAAGGACACATCCAAGCCATATCTAACAGTGAGTCGTTCCAGATTGCCCTTTGTTGCATGATGGGAGTAGAAATGATAAGCCCGGGTCTCTCCAAATTTTTCCCATGTTTAGAGAAGTATTTAGGAAACATTATGGAGTTAAGGTGGACGAGCTGGAATATTTCAACGAAGAAGAAACGGCAGACTACATGAGAGGGAAACTAGCGAAGAAGCTTATCTTAGACTATGCGGAACAAAATAACGCCTACAACCAAGTTAGAAAAGCGCTACAGAGCACGATTGATCTGACTACTAAGGAAATGCACACAAAGCGCGAAATCTACATACTGAGGCAAGGTTAGTTCTAACGAACCAGATATGCAAAGGCGCCGGGACAAGGACGCTTCGTGGCAGTGTGATCACCACAAGGATGAACATGTCTTCGGATACCTGACCTATCGAGGTGTGTCAAATGCTTCCAGTTGTGAAGATTTATTCACAGCCCTCACTTCTACTACATTTATAACAGATATCGGTAGCTCACTGATCTGATGAGCTTGAAGGGAGCCGATGTTGCCGCAAATTGTCTCAGTTCACTCGGGATAAAATATGTATTCGGAATGAGTGGTTCGTCAATTTCTGGAATCATAGATTCAATTTACAGATCCGACTCTGAAACCGAATTCATTGGAATAAGGCATGAAAATGCTGCAGCATTCATGGCAGATGCTTATACCAGAGTGAGTCATCTTCCCAGCGCCTGCGCTTTTCAGTGGGGACCCGGGGCAGCTAATTCTATGCTGGGGGTCGCAACAGCGTACAGAGACAACTCACCAATCATGATCATTACTGGTGAAACGCCGACTGACAAAATAGGAAGAGAAGGCTTTCACGAATGGAATCAAGTTGGAGTCTTTAGCAACGTTACAAAGTGGAGCCATACAGCGCTTTCACCGAAGGATATACCATGGACATTCAAGACAGCTTACGCAAGAGCGATCGGTGGAAATCCTGGTCCTGTTCACATCAATCTACCGGTTGACGTCCTTGCGCGTGACCTTGACGGACCTGAACCAAAGATCTCCCCAATCTCAAGAGAATCATTCAGAACGAGACCTAATCCGGATCTAGTTGGAAAGGCGCTCGAAGTTATTCTTTCATCGAAACAGCCTGTGATAATTGCTGGAAGCGGTGTCATCTGGTCAGCAGCCACTCCAGAACTTCAAGAGTTTGCCGAGCTTCTGAGCATTCCGGTCATAAATTCCCTCTCTGCGAGAGGGGCTTTACCCGAAGATCATCCGTTGTCTCTCGGCGTGTTGTGGGCAGCCGTTGGCCGAACGACTAGCAAGGCGGCGGTCAATGCGATGAAATCTACCGACTGTCTGATCTCAATTGGTTGCAGATTATCTGACGTCACTACAAATGGATGGTCACTCGTTCCTGCCAACGCAAAAAAAATCCAAGTTCACAATAATCCCGCCCAAATCGGATTTCAGTACGATGTCGAGGTTGGTATCCAAGCCGATCCCAGACTGTTCCTGCGAGATATGCTGGCCGAGCTCAAGAATGAAATGTCGCGAGCGAAATCTGTTAGCGATCTCTGGAAGGGCTCAACACGGCTCGCGGATTTGGCCAGTGATCGCAAGTCGTTTTTTGAGTATCTAGATTCAATTAAAGGTTCAAATCAGGTTAATCCTTGGGCGATAATCAAATCACTGCTGAAGCTCTTGAAAAGGAAATCAATCATAACTACAGGTGCTGGCACTCATTCTT
>DAHVAI010000219.1 GCA_027314685.1 Nitrososphaerota archaeon
CGGTACCCAAGATGTCATAACAGAAGACAAAAGAGGCGAAAAACTACAATTTCCTCGGGTACCCATCTCTGAACGCACTGGCCGTAGGACTGGGTTGTAATTTTAGTTCCTTCTTCAACAGTTTAGTAACGTCCTTTTGCCTGTCGCATCAAGACAACAGTTGTGCCTCACTAGCTTTTGCCTTGCTTGCTTTTGCGGTAACCCACGAGCTAATCTACGGTTCTACAACGGCCATGATTTCTCCCAATCAGAGTTGAGGATTGCTCCCACAATGGACATTTTGGAATAGCCTGGACTCATAAAGAATATAACCCAAATGTTGACTATCGGGAAGCGAAGCACTGGTGAGTCATTCTACAGTTGTCTGTCGACGATAATGGTGAATACGCGCTAAAATTTACGATTAATTTGAAAGACAAGCCGACTTCAGAACTTGAACAGGAGCTCGCGTATGCGTGTTTCGACCTGCTATTCGTCCAAACCCAGATGGAGGCAAATGGCGCTCGGAATCCTTCCTGGCGTGGGGAAAGAAGATTAGCAAAGATGCACGAAAAGATCACGGCGCTAAAGGACGAGTTATTCGGAAGAAACGATTACTCTTAGATTTGCCAAGATGAACGGCTAAGACGAAAATCTAAATGTTTGAATGTACTCTTTGCGGATCTTCCCCCTATATCATAATCCTGCCTAATGCTCTTCTCTTAGGAATTGTCTGTTAGCCTACTCGCTTCTTCGGGTATATCATCGGTTCCCAGACAAACACTGTAGAGGACATCGTTTGAAGCGGGTCGTTACCACTCGAATACGCTGACTTTTCGAATTACCGCCAGTGGAAATGGGATAAAGCAATGACCTCTAGTTTGATAATATTACTCCCATTCTTGACCCACGAATGACTCCATGATAATTTCTCAGAAAATCGAGACCTTTGCCTGACGCCTCGTAAGCACGATAGGAATCACCTTCGTTAGAAGCCTCGACGATGAGACCTTGATCAAATAGAATCTCTAGATACTTGTTCGCACGTCCCGAGTTGAGATTTGATTAGTCAGACGCGTCTTGTGGCTTTTTGTATTGCAAGGTCGAGCATTTGAGAAGAAATTTCCAGTCAGTTCGATTCTTGTTTTGGGACCCTTTTGGTTTAGCTGGTGATCCTCAATCGTCTAGATTAGAATATTTCCATCTCGCAAGTCCGAATCAAAGTTCTTAGTACTCAAGGATTGCAACCTCCACGGTACCAGATCATAGCAAGACTGTTGTTTTCGAATGACCGAGAGTTCCAATTACCTTTTTCTTCAACCCAAAGGAACGTCTCATTCTCCGCTTCTCCTCCGGAGCGATTTCTCAATCACTTTCTCCGCCTTAGAAGATTCAATTCGTAAAAATACTGCAGTTAATTCTGAGATTAAGTAACAACCAGCTTAATTCGAGAGCATCCG
>DAHVAI010000227.1 GCA_027314685.1 Nitrososphaerota archaeon
GACTATGACGACGTCATTCAGAGGGCGAACGACGTCATATACGGTCTCGGTTCCTCAATATGGACAAAGGATGTTACAAGGGCGATGAGGGCAACTCGAGATCTCCGGTTCGGGACTGTCTGGGTAAATGACCACATACCAGTCCCCTCGGAGATGCCATGGGCTGGATATAGGCGAAGCGGGGTAGGGGCGGCGCTGTCGTCATACTCTCTTGAGGAATTCACATACATCAAGCATGTGTACTTTGACATTTCAGGAAAGGTAGAGAAGTCCTGGCAGATTCCACTGTTTGGAAGTAGGAGACCAGAGAATTGAGCCAAGTCATGCAGATCTCTCGTTCGAGCCTTTGAGCGGAAATGCATTATGTCTTGCGTCAGCTAGCAGAGCGGCAAGGAATGTTCCTTGTTGGTTTCCTTGCAAGTGGTTCTTCGCAAGAAGTATAGTTCCCTTAGGAAGGCAATAGTGCCACATCTTCCTCAATATGCTATAATCCCATTCGAAAGTCATTACCTTATGTCTGCATGAGCTCCTGATAGAATCCTAGACTATGCTCAGCATTTTAAAGTTCATCCCCCATCTGTGGTTGATGGTGGACGCAGCCCTGAGGAAATACGATAAGAGTGCTGAAGAATGCATAGTGAAGCATTTTGCAATAATCAGCCGAATATGGACGTCTTTCCTTTAAGGCCGGTGGCATCTGATGGAATCCTGCTCAAATCTCAAAAGAGTGCTCTTTGGGGACTCCTATTGGAAATGCTTAAAGTCGCTTTAGGATATATGTGCCGGCAACAGGAGATTGCCAAGGAGGACATCAGATGACAAGCGAAACCCCAGCTCGAGCTCCAACAAAGAAAGAGCTCAAAATGCAGGCCAAGCTAAAGAAGCTTGAGAAAAAGACAGAAATGAAATTGCAGAAGCTGAAGCCCAAGTCTGAAGTCAAAATAAAAAAGGCAGAGTTCAAGGCACAAGTGAGAGAAGCGAAGAACGAAGGCAAGAAGGGCAAAATGCGACTCGCCCTCCTCATTCCTGGCATTATTCTACTGATATCCGGGATCGGCCTGACAGTCCTTGGAGCGACAGAATACATAGCAAACGAGAATTATGCCAACTCGTCATCAGGCCAGTTCTACAGCCTGGATCCTAATATCGCATCTGCGATTGCTAACGCAGTATCTCAGGATATAGTGGCTACGACACTTGGAGCAATTCTTCTTGTTGTTGGGATAGTTCTTACAATCTTAGGGGCAAGAAGAAGGATATGAGGTTAGTCGTTTGGAGGCAAAAAGTGTGAATGCCAAAATGTTCTACAAGTCTTTCAGAGAGAATTTCAAGATTGGAAAAAGCGAGATGGTCATGGATGCGTACAAAGATGACAGGGGACTGGCTTTTAGAGAATGGACCGACCTAATGACTAAGTTCTTGAGGAAAATTCTGTCGGATATGGGCTTCATGCCAGAGAAAGAACTGAGGATAGCTGAGGGAAGACTGGACCACAAATGGAGAAAGGGCGACTATGCAATCTTTCTAGAGCATGAAAATAAGAGTGACGTCAAGGCAATTATGGATCATGAAGTGAGAAATCTGCTGAACTCAGACGGAAATCTGCGTGTCCTCATAGCGTATCTTGGTAGTGAGCAGAAGAGAAGTCAGCTGGTAGATGGTGTTCTGTTGAAACTGAAAAGAGAGAAAAGAGGAAGAGCTTTTGAATTCTTGCTTATAATCGGGAGGGACGAATACATGAATTCACCTGATAACTGGGAAGCCTACGTATATCGCCCCACTTTTGAATGTGTACCGCTCAAAGGATGAGCCAATAGGAAAAACCAGTGAATTCTTGATTGATGAACACTCTAGTGCGGCTTCTAGCGAGGTAGTTCTGCTTTTACAGACTGAAAACCTCTGTGGAAGCGGCAATAGATGACAAACTGATGCGCCAGTCAGCGAAATATGAGTCAATAAATCTCTTCATTGTCGTCGAGGGAAAACCGCTTATAGTCACTGTCGGTTTCTAACCAGATATGACACGACTAGCGGAGGGAAGTAATATGATTTCTATGGAAGATGTAGTGAGTCGTGCAATCAATGAGGGGCTTACTAGTGAAGATGATGCCCATATGCCTTCTTGGATGGGTAACGAACCAGAATTGACCAAATTCAGTCTAGAGAGTGTTGTCAAGAGAAAGCCAGACTATTATGGTGGGTCTGCAAAAGGGAATTTCTCAGCTGGCACAATTTCTGAAGAAATTTCTGAAGAAGTGAGTATGTTTGGACTGGACGCCTTGGCATGGTATGTTCCGTTTCATGCATCCCCCAAGAAATATGGCATATACATCAGAAAGACTGGATTATGGTTCCTATCTGAATATTTCCAAACGTTAACAAATTGCAGTTTTGTCGATTCAATAGAATCGGCTTCCAGTCTGCTGAATTTGCACGAAGAAGCACACAATCACATCGAAGTCCTTTTCACCTTCCACGAGTTCGTCGCAAGAAAGCGGCTTTACCCAAAGCTAAGTTCGGGTATACCCACATATTTGAAGAGTGAT
>DAHVAI010000232.1 GCA_027314685.1 Nitrososphaerota archaeon
TTGATAACCCCTTCAATTCTCGCAAGTTATACGATCCGGTAGGAATAGACCAACTGGCCG
Organism: Nitrososphaerota archaeon; assembly: GCA_027314685.1. The sequence continues at coordinate 61 of DAHVAI010000232.1, forward strand.
AGTCTCTTCGCCAGAACGGTTTGCTTAATCCCGTTACTGTTCGCAAGATCAATGGAAGATACGAGCTAGTTTTCGGACATAGACGGAGCAGAGCGGCTCGTCTCGCTGGCTGGACGGAGATAAGGGCAGAGGTCGTTTCCGTCACCAATGAGAAGATGCTGCAAATTTCACTAGTGGAGAACCTCCATCGTGAAGACCTTTCCGATTTTGAAACTGCGCTCTGTTTTAGGCGCCTCTTTATTGAATTTGGCAAGACCTATGAACAAATAGGGAATTTGGTCGGTTTTTCAAAATCGCACATTGCCGGCTACATCAAGATGACCCAGCTGTTTGACGATGAAACTATTGATAGATTCCCGGAAATCATTTCCGATCTTTACAAGATTTCAGAGCATCACGCCAGAATACTGGCACAAATTCCTGATCAAAGAGAGCGGCTTCGAGCATTGCGAATCGTAACTGCAGAAAATCTCTCCGTTAGAGATTTGCAGAAGATGATCCAAAGGTTGCAGGGTTGGTTCAGTTCCATCAAAGTAGAGAACAATACAGAAAGTGCTCGTGCGCAAATCGAACGAAGTATCTTTGGATCAATGGATAACGAGACTGAAGAGTCTAAGATTCAACAGATTGTGCAGGCCCGCTTCGGGAGTCCCAGTCCAGAAGACCTCCAATCGTTTACTGACTGCCATGATTGGAGCGTGTATTCTCTGTTTACGAGTTGTCCTCCATTCGATCGATTCGAAAGCGAGAGGGCAGCGATGAGAGAAAAAGAGTTGTACGGAGGTCTCTCGCACCATTTGAGGAGAAAAGTGAGAGATGTGCGGATCCAGATTTTTGGTTCGATAGCATTGGTAACCTTGAGTCAGGATTACAAAATTGGGAGGCAAAAATCCACCAAGCGCGGTACTGTGGTTTTCAGGAAGACTGACTCGTGGAAAATAATTCACGAACACTGGTCTAAGTGCGACGAAGAATACGTCAGTCGAAAGCTAGCTGTCTAGCTCAAAGCGTCAAATCCATGAATGGTTGGAATTTGCAAATAACTTTGCTTTCTGACCGGACATTTTGAAACGCGCCAACGCTTAATAGTGTGCTCACGATTTCACCTTTTTTCATGATACATCAAAGATCGCTTTCGCTTTTGATACTCTCTTTCTTGGCAGTATTCTCTTTGGCATCCGTCGCGCCCGCGTTGACGCTCGCAGCACCGGGGTCAATTTTTAGCTCGGCAGCGTCATGCCCATCTAGCAATACAGTCAGTTTTGTAACTGAACCAATACCCCAGTCATTCAATCTGCTCAATCCATCAGGCGATTCTACATTCTACGTTGGGTCGCTAGAGTACCTTTCACTTTCGCCCTTTCCGGATAATTCCAATGGCAGTCTTGATTGGACTGGTTCAGCAACAAATTGGATTGCTTCTAATTCCAATTTCACGCAATGGACATTTCACATTCGACCCGGCTTGAGTTGGTCAAACGGAACAGCCGTTGAGGCATCAGATATCGCGACATGGTTGAGCCCATCATACGCCCTCAACGCTTCATATGACTTTGTTGGACTCCATACGGAGGTGACCGGCGTTCAAGTAGTGAACAGTGACACTGCGGTTGTGAATCTTAATGTATCTGACGCCCAGTTCCCAAATAGGGCGAGCGAGTTCTACTACGCGCCAATGGTCTCGCCAACTGATGTTGCAAAAGGACCAGCTGACCCGTTGTTCGGTACTGCAATAGCTGACGGCGCTTGGTATCTCTCAGATTACACATCTGGTTCAACTCAAGCAATCTTGCTTCCAAATCCATACTGGACTGGACCCAAGCCTTCTGCTTGCGAGATCCAAGTTACTTTTGTGGAAAATGCCGCACAGATGGTTCCCTTCCTCGCTTCAAACACTGCTGACTTTGCTGGACCGCTGGTCTATGGTAGTCTCTCTGGGTTGCAAGCATATCCCAACATCCATCTCCATGCAGATCAGGGAACCTTTGGAGAAGATCTGGTGTACAACATTACTCAATATCCTTACAACATGACCCAGTTCAGACAGGCACTTGCATATTCGATCAATAGCTCTGCCATAGTCCAACAGTCAGAATTCGGTTACGGTGTTGCTGCAAACGATGCACAAGGAGAAGTACCAAGCTCTACATCGTGGTACAACCCAAACCAGCAGCAGTATACCTACAACGTGACAGAGTCGATGAACTTGCTTCACCAGCTCGGTTTCACTGGAGGAGGCAGTCCGAGCTCGCCATTACTATTCCCGAATGGCACTGCTGTCTCCACGACAATCTACACCGACAGCAGCAAGGCTTGGGACCCGAACGTTGCAGTCCAGGTAGCTGGATTCTTCAAGGCGTTAGGGATGAACGTACAGACGCAGACGATGACAACTCAGAACCTGGGAGCTGACTATGCCTCGAATGCTTTCAACATTAGAAACAATCTGGTAATTTACTCAAGCGGCGGACCGTATTACTTCGTTCCGTGGCTTGATGGGCAGCAAGGATGCGATATCATGGGTACGCCTGGTTGCTATGGCTGGCAAGCTATGGCATCAGCTGACGGGCAGACTCACTGGGAATATCCGCCAAACGCGGATGTGGAGTACCAAAGCAACCTTACTCAATTGAACAATACACCGCTAACCAACTCTTCTGGCGAGCAAACACTACTCAACAACATCCAGGCCCTAAACGCAGAGTACCTGCCTGCAATAATGGTGACGTACCCTGA
>DAHVAI010000234.1 GCA_027314685.1 Nitrososphaerota archaeon
CTCAAGAAAAGAGCGAACCAGTAGAGACTTCTGAAAAGGACCCAGCTACTCCTGTAATTCCACTAGAGAAGGAAGCCGAAACAGTCGCTGTGATTAAATCTGACATTAAACGACGCTTTTCTGGCAAATCTTACTTCGATAGTGATGACGAACCATTGGACGATTTTACTTACGACGAAAGCTCATTCTAGATGATGAATTCGACAAAAAACACCTGAAACAACTTCAAATCATATTGTCAGGCAACTGGTTCAATGCTGAATGACCGACTGCTCAATCAACTAACCAATCAATCACTCAGTCAATCGATTTAGTGTTTGGTTTAAAGAAACATTGGAGCATCTTAGGAACAGGGAGCTCATTGGTACAAGCGAAAACAGAGGTCTTTGGACTGGTGGCGCGGACCTGCCCTAAACTGGATCAGTGGACCCATTTGCAAAGACTAGCTTCATTAAAGCTCATCATGCAGTTATCGCAGCATTTCAATTGATTATTTGCAAAATACCACGGAAAAAATTGAAAGCATAGAGAATGGCCCGTCTAGTGGCTGAAGTCGAAGGGAACCCATTGACACAGGTCGAAGCAGATAAAGACGAGACTTAGTTAGGAATTATCTCTACCGCTGGAGTCTGCTTCAAGATCTCGTTAACTGAGGGGAACTCGCCATCCGCCAGGTAGTGGAGTGCTGCTCCGCCGCTGATCAAAATCTTGCCCCCTGCGCTCTCGATGTGGTCGCGCAATTGTCCCTCAATGACTTCCTGAGATGTGTCGCCGCCCAAGAAGTAGAGTCCATCTCCGACAATTCTCTTTGTAAGCTCGATGCCGTTGTAGTAGCCCTTCTCGTAGATGCCGAGTGGTCCTGCTCTGATCCTGATTTCGTGAGCTTGGAGATCACGTGCATACTGGTCAACAGTTGCGTCTCCAATGTCTACTATTTTCCCCTTTGATCGCGGCATATCTTCGATAGGCACACTTTCCGTACGACCCTCTGATACTACGGTAAAATCAACCGGATGCTTCACATTCATCCTGACGATCTGCTTTGCATCATCGAATTCCTTCGGCGAGAATTTGTTTTCTAAGAAACTGTTATTGGATCCGCCGAGGTCATATCCGTTTGCTCTAGCGATAAGCTGACCAACTAGACCACCCGTGAATCCATGAACGCCAGAATCGAAGATCTTTTTCAGGTCTGAGATTTTTTGCAGCTTGCTGCCACCAGTGATCAAAGCCTTGCTCACCCGGCTTCTCTTGACCACCTCGAGCTCGCCCAACTCGTAGGATGATCTCACTCCAACATAAGTGGGAGCAATGCTCGGGAGGCACATCAAGCTTGAATTGTCTCTATGCCAAGCAGGAATCGCGTCATTCACACAGGTTCCGATTATACCCTTGAACCATTTTATGTAGGGCGAAGTCGCGGGGTCATACTTTAGCTCATGATCAAAGTACCGCACGTTGTCAAAGAGTAGAATATTTCCAGGTTTTAGCTCCTTTATCTTCTGTTGGGTTGCGCTAGTAAACACGTCCTGATACTCAATGAAATCGATATCTGCCTTGTCAATCAATTTCAACAGCCGCTTGTAGTGCGGTTTCATCGAACTAAAGTCATCATCTCCCTTTCTACCTTGGTGTCCGAAAACTATCAGGGGAACGTAGGCCGAGTAAAGCTCTGCAATGTTTGCATAAATCTTCATGCGCATGGCGTCGTGAGCTATAGAACCGTTGTCAAATGGCAAGTTGATATCAACACGGACAAGCGTGGGACCCTTTAGTTGTGTGGCCAGATTCACTAACTTGTAGTCTTTTATCTTCTCGCCATAATCCATTTGCTATCGCTCCTACTCACGAATTGCTAGACTATCAATTTATTGGAATAAACGCGTATACCAATCTTCAATAGGAAAATACGATCTAATGTCATTTTTGGTCACTTGAACGATTCAACCTTATTTCTGTATGCCCTAAACAAGTCGGTTCTTGTTAGGATGCCTACTAACTGGCCAGTCTGCCTGTTTATCACGGGTAGGCGTCCAAACCCTCCAGTGGTTAGCTTGGAAAGAGCTTCCAGAAGAGTATCTTCAGGAAACAACGTGATCACGTTCTTAGTCATGATGTCGGCCAAGAGAACTGTCTTCATCTGCTCGCTGGAGACCCTCAATACGTCACTCATGGTCACAATTCCAACGACGTGATTGTTTGCATTCGTGACGGGGAGTCCTCTAATCTTCATTTCGCTCATGAGAGCAAACGCACTTTCGACAGGTTCCTCCGGCTGAAGAGTAGCCACTTTCGTCCTCATCGCATCGTTGACGAGAATCGTGGACATTACAGGAATGTTGTATTCGCCTCTGTGCGCGGGGGAATCTGCCCTTGATGGCACTTGGCTCTGGTAGATGGTGTATTTGGGTCCGACGAAAAAGTATGAGATCACCACGGCGACCATTGCAGGACCGATGAGGGCAAGCGAGCCTGTCATCTCTGTCACCATCAAAATCACAGCGATGGGTGCGCGACCTACCCCACCGAAGAGCGCCATCATTCCGATCACTACGAGAGGTGCCGCGTTGGGGAACATTCCTGGAAACAGATAGTTCACCACCATGTAGAGAAAAGCTCCGGCAAATCCTCCAACGACGAGCGCGGGCGCGAATACACCTCCACTTCCACCGGAACCCACGGTTAGCGATGTAGCGAAAATCTTGAGAAAGACAAGTAGTAGGAATACCACGGCGACGGATTTTATGTTGAAGTAGTTTGTAGTGATTAGAGAATACTGCCCATTTATGAGATACTGGACAAACCCATAGCCTAAACCCATGATCTGTGGAAAGAATATTGCAATGATGCCGGAGAGGCCCGCGCCAATCATAGGCTTTACCACCTTGGGCACCTTCATCTTGTCAAACAACCTTTTCACGCCGTAGAACGAATAAGTGTACAAGCGGCCGAACACTGCGCAGAGCACTCCAAGAATTGAATAGATTACAAGATCCAGCGGGTGCGAAAAGCTATACTGGGCTGTGTACCCGAATATTGGGGTGAACCCGGTGAAGGAGCCGAAAATTACGTAGCCGATCGGGGTTGCAATGAATGCTGGTATGAGGGCTGATGCATCCATGTCGGGGCCACTGTAGAGTATCTCAGCTGAAAGTATGGCTCCGCCGAATGGTGATTTGAAGATGGACCCGATGCCTGCCCCGATCCCTGCAGCAAGCGCGATTCGTCTATCGCTTGCGGAGAGCTTGAAAACGTCTCCCAGCATCGAGCCGAAACCCGCCGCAATCTGAGCTGTGGGGCCTTCGCGACCCGCGCTACCACCTGTTCCAATCGTGAACGCGGAAGCGATCATTTTCACAAGAGGGATTCTTCTCCTGATCACTCCGCCCTTGTTGTGGAATGCGTCTATGGCAGCATCTGTCCCATGACCCTCTGCCTCAGGAGCGAACGCGTAAACTAGAATACCTGCAACGAGGCCGCCTATCATCGTCGCGACCGGGATCAGATAATACCTAGGGCTTCCAATGTTGGCAAGCGAGGCAGCTTCTCCTGCAGGACTGGGTGGATGAAATCCCGTTATGGTACCGAGTATGGAGTTTGTTACGAGACCAATGAGGTAGTAAAAGAGCGTGGCTCCAAAGCCCGCTACGATACCAATCAAGAGTCCTATGATGACCCATTTTGTAAAGTAATTCTTGTTGGTGTACCTAAGAAACCTGCTCTGCCTGTTCTGAGGTAGTGCGTTTTCTTCAGTCAACCTTCGTCCTATGAGCCTCCATCAGATATCCGAGCGGTGAATGTCTGATAACAAGTAGGTAAAAATCAGTCGGTGCGCCCTTTTTTAACCTGAATGAGATGTTCAAACGGTAAAATAAGACATCACGTTTCGATATGCAAAACTGTCCGCGATCGTTTCAGGCCAACTACCCATAGAAGGGACTATTAGTGCCTTCGAGATACGGTTTGAATCTGCTCTCAATGTGTGCCTTGGGCAAGGCTCCAACCAACCTGTCGACCGGCTTACCGCTCTTGAATATCATGATGGTCGGGATGCTCTGAACCCCGAACGCACTTGAAACCATCGGATTTTCATCCACATTCAGCTTGCCAAAAGTCACTTTACCAGAGTATTCCGCGGCCAACTGCTCTATTATTGGCGAGACCATTCGACACGGACCACACCAAGCTGCCCAGAAATCGACCACGAGTAGCGGATTTTTTGAAATCTCGGAGTAAAAATTCGAGTCACTGAGTTCTATAGGCTCATTTGGTGAATCTTGTCGCATGAGTTGCGCTCTTCTTCTTGCGATCAGCTCTTCAACTTTCTTCTTGTTTATTTTCTGTATCTCTTCATCTTCGCTTTCTGGCAATCTGGTCACTTCGCGGAGACTATGGCCTGCTCCAACTGTTTTTCGACTTCATCTGCGAGTGGAGCCAAGTCAGAATATCCCAAGAGCTTGATAGCTTCGGTGGGTCTGTACAGAGATATCAAAGTTCTCCCATTATCCTCGTAGACCAAGATCTTACAAGGCAGAACTAGTCCCACCTCCTTGTGCGAGTCAATGGCTTTCTTTGCATGGAGTGGGTTGCAAACATCCAAAAGCACGTAGCCTAGCATGTCTTGCCCTAATTTCTCCTTGATGAGCTTCTTGACATCAATGTTAGCTAATATTCCAAATCTTTGCGAAGAGAGTTCCTTGATCAATCGCTCAACGACATCTTCCACGTTACCGTGAGCTTCAACCGTATACCCGACTTGAACACCCAAGAGACATCACTTCCTCGTAACAGATTGTATGAACTGCGCTGTCTGTACTTAAAATTGTTAACTCTTTATCGCGCTAGCTACCTTCTGAGCGAGCTCTGAAGATACTGTCTCCATCTTGTGCGCCTGTTTTGCATGCACGGTGGCAAGTTGCATGACTTCGTCCTTCGAAGCGGCTCCTTTCACTTCAAAGTCACAATCTTTCATTCCTATATCCTTGCACTTGAATTTGTATCCTGACAATACTTTCACTCTGTAACCATTCTGTTTTCTCACTAATAATTGTTGAACACGATTCTCATGCTTGAGAATGAGAGTTGGAAAGCGTTATCATGCTGACTAATGCAATTGTTACTAGGAGGAGCCCGGGTTCGCAGAAAATAGCTCCACGAAGCAACATGTTCTCGAATACATAAAGAATCATCCGGGTTCCCATCTGCGGCAGATTAAGCGCGGATTGGATGTTTCGATGGGCGTTATCCAGTATCATCTACATACTCTGGAGACGGACAGAAGAATACTCTCCCAGCGTCGCGGATTGTACAAGCGTTTCTATCTTAACCTCGTATTTGGTGAAAATCAGCGAGAAATACTGAGCGTACTCTCACAGGAGTCGGAACGGGACCTGTTACTTCACCTTGTTAAAAATCCGAACGTGACGCAAAAAGAGCTATGCGAGTACTCTCGGATCTCAGCTGGTACCATTAACTGGCATATGAAGCGGCTCGGGAATTCGGGTTTGGTTTCTTCCACTCGTGACGGCCAATTTGTTAGGTACAAGGTGTCGGTTGATACTTATGAAATCCTAAAATTGCTCCAAAGTTATCACCCTACAATCTGGGAAAAATGGGCTGATCGATTTGCGAACGTGGTCGATGAAATATCATCTAGCAAAGGTCAAGAACCTGAGAATAATGGAGAAGAACGATTGAGTTGATGTTGGACGCTTTCTTGATTCAGGCCCTGCAGATTTTCGGTTATGATGAGAAGGGTTCGATTCAGTTCATCTTTGAAGCCGGAGCGAGCATCTTCTCGCTAGTGCTTTTTGCTGTTACAATGTTCGCGTGGTCAAGAAGAAAGCAGCGCGCTCTGATCATCGTCGGATTGGCGTTCTTGGCATATTTTTCGAAGCTTCTGATTGAAATACTTCCTTTCGGAGAACTGCATGACGATCTAGTGTCGGCTTCGATTGATTTCGTGACGCTTGCACTCTTCTTTGTGGCCCTTGTCATAAGGCCACAAAGAGGAAACCACAGAGAGTCGATGTCTGTTTAGACGCAGGCGCTGTCGCCTAGCATCTTTACAGGGAAGATGTTTCCACTAGAATCTATGTTCAACTGAACTTCGGGCAACCGATTTGGGGCTGGTCCTCTGATCACGTTGCCACCTGCGTCAAACACCGATCCATGACAGGGACAGTATATCTCGTTCGATGGCGCGTAATACTCGCACTGTCAACAGACATGAGTACAAAGCATACTCATCGCCTGGACGGTGCCATCGCTCTTCTTCATGAGGACGTTTGGATATCCTGCACTCGTATAATCAAAATAGACAGGTGTCCCGACCTCGAGATCGGTCACATTGGCAACAGCGCCTAATGGTAGGTTGCCGATACTTCCTTGACAAGTCTGAGAACTTGGCGTGGGAGCTACAGATTTTGGAGATGTGAGGACCGTCAGAGCTCCCGAGACGCCAGCGATTCCAAAGAGAGCAGCGATAGTACCACCTATCTGAATGAAATCTCTTCTAGAGTTTCTCAGTCCCATATCGAAGAACGAGAGTACTTTTCTTCTTCGCCACCGTCTTTTGATATGATCTCGTCTAAAGTGCAAGAAATACTATGACTCCCTGGACTAGCAGACAGTCGTATGCCCACAAGCCAAAGAGATAATGTGCAAAGTAAGCAGAAGTCATCTTGTACTGAGGAGCGGTTGCAATGTCTCCTAACTGGAGTAGAATTGTTAGGATCGCCCAACCAGCTGAAGGTATCACGGCGAGCATCCAAAGAGATTTGTCTGTTACGAGAAGGTAGTTCCGAACAGTGTTGATACTATGAGTGCTATTCCTTCGTAATTCTTGTAGTTCTCAAGAACCTTTCTTGCTTGGAATTTTATCAGGGGCGTTCTTTGAGACAGTCTGGTTGCTTGGTTTCAATTGGCTCTCTTGCTCCCTGCAGATCTTGCATACAAACAGTAACACAGGTAACCTAGCGAAATGGCGGCAACTCCATAAATCATGATGGTTCCGAGTGAACCTCCTGAAAAACAGCCCTAATCTCGAAAGTGAACCAGCGAAAAATTCGATGTAGATCAAGAATAGCGACCATCCAAACGAGCCGAGGGCAGTGACTATCGAAAATTTCAAGATGCCGATCTTCAACGTGTCAGCTGGT